>DASZUP010000538.1:0-7614 GCA_035547635.1 Pirellulales bacterium | reverse complement strand
GTGCTGAACCGGGATCCAGACTCGGGCGGGTTGAAGTATTGGATCCACGACTTCGTCAACGGCGGCAAGACGGGCGATATCGCCGCCGGCTTCTTCGAGAGCGATGAACTTCTCAACCAGATCATCACGGACTACTACCAGCAATACCTGCAGCGCACGCCCGATGCCAACGGGCTGGCGTACTGGAGACAAGTATGGCACAAGACGGGCGGTCCCGAGAGCATCAAGGCCGGGTTTGCCGACTCACCAGAGTTCTACGCTTCTGCGGGCGGCACGCCCGAGGCTTGGATTACGCAGCTTTACTTGCGAATCCTCGACAGAGATCCGGATCCGCAAGGCAAACAGTACTGGCTCGACTACCTGACCAGCCACGGCAATACGGCCAGCGCAAGGAAGCACATCGCTTTGGGCTTCTTCACTTCGCTGGAAGCCTATAAAGGCGACGTGACCGGCTGGTTCGAGGAGTATCTCCAGCGGCCGCCGACAACCGAAGAGCTCAATCAATACGCCCAAGAAATGCGCGCCGGCAAGACCGACCGCGACATCGAGCAGGAGATCACCAATCTGCCGGAATACGGCCAGAATCCGCCCGCAGCGGCGCCCGGGACGGGCGTTCGCCTGCCCGACTATTTCCCTCAAGGAAGCGCGGGCGGTAATGGTACGGCAACCGGCGCCGCAGCCAAAGACGCGTTGTTCAAAGCGTTGGGAAGTTCCTGACCGGCACAGCCTGGCAGTTTGCCCGCTCCAAGCAGGCCGGACGGCGCTGGCAGCTTTACGTCGGCCGCGGCTGATTCGTGCTGCCGCTTTGCCGCTTGAGCTTGTTGGAGTCGCCGTTGCTGGCGCTGCGGCTTGAATGGCCGTATTTCAGCGCGGCGACGAAGAACGCGCCGCCGAGACTGTTGCCGAGCGTAGTCGGAAGAAGAAAGCTGAGGAACTCGGCGACGGTGGTCCGGCCGATGAACGTGTTGGCCAGCACCTCGCCGGAAGTGACAATGGCATGCGGCAGTTGCGTAAGCCCAATGGCTGTGGCCACCAGCCAGACGATGACGATCTGGCTGATCGTGTCGCGGCAAGCGGATACCAGCCAGGAAAGCAGCCCCATCAGCCACCCCGCCAGCGCTGCGCTGGCAACGGTCAGCCACCACGGGCTCTCAACGAAACGCCGTGAGATGGCTTCGAATGACGAATCATCGACGACGCCCATCTGTGGTCCAATGGCGGCCAATGTGCCCGCAAACGCGGCGACGCCCAGCAGGTTGCCGCAATAAACGATCGCCCACAGGCGGGCCAGCGCCGCCGGGCTGGCATATCCGCTCAGCACTGGAAACAAGGCCCGCGAGGTGTGTTCCGTGAATAGTTCCGAGCGGCCGATGACGACAAAGATGAATCCGACCGCGTACATGTTGGCCACCAGCAATTCCGTGGCTGCGCGAGAGAACGACGGTTCGACCAAAGTCCGCATCGTCGCCATCAGTAGCAACGAAAAGCTGACGTCGAGTCCGCCGGAAAGCGACGATAACAGCAGCCCCGCCGTCGGCCGGCGGAACTCCGCCAGGCCGGCGTTGACCTCGTTGAGCAAGACTTGCCCATAGGCCTTTTGCGGCTCTTCTTTGGCCGGCGGCGGGTCGCCTGGTTCCATGCACATTCCTCGACGAATCAGCCGCCGCGGCCGCGTTCGAATTGTCGCGCGGCGGGCGGCGATTTCGATCGGGACCTCACATGCTATGGATCCGCAGGTAACGGCGAACGTCGGGCAGCATGGCAAAGCCAAGCCACGCCAGCAAGCCGACGACAATCAACATCGCTGCGCCCTTGTGCCGGCGCGGCTCGCAAGTCTGCATCGCATTCATCGTTCCCTCCTGTGTGCAAAGTGTTGAAGATCACAGCGACGCAATTCATCGACGAAATTCACCGTGGCGCCGAGTCGCACGGCGACATCAGCAGTTTCGCCAACAGCGATTCGACCAGGTCGGCCGCCTCGTTCACCGCCGCCGCTACCGGCGGACTCAGTCCGCTCTGAATGTCATAACCTTCCAACGGCGAAGGTTCGCAGCCGACGACCAGCAGATGCCTGACGCGGCCGCCGAGCGACGCGACCAACCGCAGGACGCGGTCCGGCTGCATCGCGTGAGCATCCAACGGCAGCGAGGCCGGTTCAGACGCCTCGTCCAGTTCCGGCTCAATGACATACAAGGCGCCGGGCGCGCCGCCGCACGGGGCGGCGTCGATCAAGATCACCGCCTGCCAATCTTCCAGCAGCGCATAGGTCAGGTCCAAGCCGCGAACGCCGAAATCGACCGCCTGCACGCCCGGCGGCAAGGCACGACCGGCCAGCAACTTCACCGTCTCGACGCCGAACGCGTCGTCCCCGAGAAAGATATTGCCGATGCCGGCGACAAGGATGCGCGAACTCACGGCGTTTCGCTCCTCAGTTCGCCTTCCAGCGGCTCGATCTCTTCCAGCTTGAAGAAGAAACGATGGCCCGGTTGCAATTGCTCGCCGAAGTCGCGGCCCGGGTCGTCGTCGATCGTCACCGCCAGGTGGATCGTGTCTTCAAAATCCTGCTCGATTGATGCAATCGTGGCGGTTTTGCCTTTCAGCAGCAGGTCGAACGGGTCGGCGCCGCCGGCGGGCGTCAGTCGCACGCGGTCGCCCGGCTTGAGTACGACATCGCCGACCCAGACGCTTTGAAGAGCCCCTGCGGGTGGCTGCGGTTGCCAGGCGCCAAATGGATCCATGACGGTTCTCGGAGCTGATGGTTACGGGTTGCGGGCCATGCCGTGCAAGGCCAAAAGCTGATCGGGGCCGAGCGAGTTGACGCGCTGGAGCAACGCCCGGCCGCGAGGGTCGGCCGCGGCCATCTCGGCTTTTTCCGATTCGGTCAACGTCATGATTCGCAACGTGAGGATCTCGTCGATCTCCGTCGAATCAAACAGTTCGCCCGGGCTTTCCGCTGCAATCTGCGGATAATCGTAGAGAATGATTGGGGCGGCCAGCATCGTATTGCGCTGCGGCGGTTCGCCGACGAGCACAGGCCAGCACCGCTCGTTGCGACATCCTGCGGCGGCTTCTCGCCATCGCTCAGGCGGATCGACGAGCGACGCGAACTCCCCTTGGACTGCGGACAGGACGATATGCGTCGAAGCAAGCGAGTGCAACTGGGCTTCCGCCGAGCTGCAGTGCGCCGGTTCCGCCAGCGGCGTGACGTTGGCGACTCGCGCCGTGAGCTTGAACGCCTGCTCTGAACGGCTCGCCTTTGCCGCCGGCGCCGCGAGCCGTTCCGCGCTCAACTCCACCCGGCAGGCCAGCGTCCGCTGCTCGCGCCGTACCGTACGGTCTGCGTCTGCCGAGGATGCCAGCGAGCGGGCGACTTGTTCCGGAAAGTGGAACGTCACGCGTTGCGGCGCCGCCAGCAAATCGCCCAGGGGGACGCTTTCAAGCGCCGCCTTGCGCTCTTCGGCCTCCTGCCATGCATGCCCGCGCTGGACGTCAGGCGCCGCCGGACCGCAGCATTTCTCAAGCAGCGCTGCCGGATCCGAAGATAGCGATGCGGACGCAGAACCTTCGTCGAGCCGGCGATCGACAAGCTGCAAGAATCCCGCGACCGCATCAAGCCGCGAGTCGACGTCTCCGATCACGAGACACTGGCACTGCATGTACCAGGCCTCGCTCGAGCGGCGCGATTCGCAATAGCTTTGTGGAAAAAGTCCGCCAAACGTCCAACGCTGCGTATTCTTGACCGAAGGACGATAGGGATAGAGCAGGTAGCCCTCGTACAGCACGGCTGCGACCAGCTTGTCGATCAGTGCTTGTTTGTCAGTCGGCGCTTGCTTCATGTCGGAACCTGCTCTTCGACAGGCGGCAACAGACTTTCAAGCGCTTGTTCCCAACTGCTCAGCATCTGGCGCCGCTTGTGGGCGTCGATCCGATCGAATACGTCTCTCGGCACCGGCGTCCAAATGCAGCCAGGGTAGTAGCGGTCCATCATGGCCTTCCAGGTCGCCGCCGACAGACGATAAGAGGCTTCTTTTTCCCACGAAATTTGCGAGACTCGCATCCCGCATTCGCCGCCCTGGTAGAAGACCGTGCCGCTGAACAGCAGGCAGAGCGGTATGTCGCCGCCATCCAGCGCGGCGAAGTATTTGGTCGCCGCCACGTTGAAGTCGTAGCTGCAAGCGACGGGCGCCTCCACGACCATTTCGCCCGTGAACGGCGGCACGAAGACATTCACGTGCGTCCAGAGCATGCTGTGCAGCGTACGGTCCCAGTCCCGCGGCGGGCCGAACAGTTCAAACAGCCGGTGGCGCTCGTTCGTCGAATACCGGCGCCGGGTCGGTTCGATCCTGATCTGACAATGCAGCATGGCTGAATGGATGGGCGTGGCCAACGTCGCGGCGTCGCGGACTCGCAACTTGAACAACAAGTGCGGCGAGGCCGCGAACGGCAAAGGCTCCGCGCTTTCAACGGCAAACTCAAGTTCCGGCATCTCAGGCTCCGTCAGGTTTGAATCGCTTGCTGCTTCAGCCTCGCAAAAAAAGCTTGCACCCGGCTCCCGACTTGCGGGCCGCCGCCCAGACCTTGCCAGCTTTCGCGGATCAGGCCGATCAACCTGTAGCATTCATCGATCGGCGTCACGAACCACTCATCGGCGGCGCCGACGCGATGGGCCAACAGCGCCTCGACGTCGGCTTCCAGCGGCCCCAGCGTCGGGTTGGCTTCCGCCAGCGCCGCCCACGACCACGGAGACGGTTGAGACTCAATCGGACCGGCGGGGCTGGGATAGACCGCCACGATGCAATTGTCCGGCGAAGTTCGGCGGAAAAATGCGAGATGGATCGGCACGCCCAGGCTGTCCCACAGTGCGTCGCTGCAACAAAAATCCTTCAAGAAGCGACTTCGCCGCGGCAATGCACGGAAGCGCCCCTCGGGCGCCGAGACGAACAACAGCGCGCACGCATCGCAGGCGCAAGCGAGCCGCCGCCGCGCAGGATCGAGCACGTGCTGGTGCTCCGGCGGCAATTCCGCGCCGCACAGCTCGCACCGTTCGACCGGCGCCGGCGTCCGCATCCACGATCGCAGCGCTGCCAGCGCCGACGGGAGAGCTCGCTCCCCCGAGAACGGTGTTCCGCGCGGCGGTGCTGAAACAGTGGCGGATTCCAGGTTTGTTCGACCGTCCATCTCGCTGCGTCCGATTTACTGAGGCGGAATGCTGGGCATGGCAGGATCAATCGGCTCATGCGCCGCAGGATTGATCGAGGTAGCATCTCGCGCGGTCCGATAGCCGCGGGCGCCGGGTTCGCGGCGCCCGTGTTCCGGACCGTTTCGCTGGACCTCTTCTTCTCCCTTGTTCGTACTGGGAACGTGCGATGGCCTCGAGCTGCGTGCAGTAAACATTCAACGACTCCTTGGTTGAGAAGGATTGGCTTCGGGCGACGCCGAAGAATGGGCCGGGCTCAACGACGCAAGCGGCACAAAATCCGCCGGGGAGGGTTCAGCGGCAGCGACGCCTTCGACGTCCAGTCGGGCGATCTCCGGCGCCGCCGCGAAGAGCGACTCCTCGATCGCGTGCTTCAAAGTCAATTGCGATGAAGGGCAACCATGGCAACTGCCCGTCAGCCGCAGCCGCACGTCGCCTTCATCGGAACATTCCAGCAACTCCACGTTTCCGCCGTGCGAGGCCAACAGCGGGCGCACCTGCTCCAGCCCCGCCTCGACGCGCTGGCGGAACGTTTGGGGATGCAGGTCGTACAATAACAGCAAGCTGCGGGCGGCATCGTCCTGAACGGCCGCTTCCAAAACGCGCCTGCCCGACGCGCCGGCGTCTTCCAGGCAGGCCACGATCCTGGCCAGCCCGGCGCCATGAAACTCCAGCAGCGTCTCGACGATCTGCCGCAGCTTCGCTTTCCAGGCCGGGTCGGCCGCCGCATCGCATTCGTGCAACAGCCGCTCCAGCCGGTCCATTCGGTCGCCGAGCCCGCGATCTTCAACTGCCAAATCTTCTGCTGCGTGCGCCACATTGCGTTCCTTTTTCCACGGCTAGTGCTGCTGCAATCCGAACATCGGCGCATGGCGGGCGTCGAGCGTGCGGCCCGGGCCGAGATACATGTGTACGCCGCAAGGCAGACAGGGATCGAAGCTGCGCACGGCGCGCATGATATCAATGCCCTTGAAATCGTCTGGCCCGTTTTCCTCGAAGATCGGCGTGTTCTGCACGGCGTCTTCGTACGGACCGGGCGTGCCAAACTCGTCGCGCGGGCTGGCGTTCCAGGGCGTGGGCGGATACGGGTGGTAATTGGCGATCTTGCCGTCGCGAATCACCACGTGGTGCGAGAGCACGCCGCGCACCGCTTCGTGGAAGCCGCAGCCGATAGCTTCGTCCGGCACGTTGAACTCCGACCAGGTTTGCGTGCGGCCGGCATAAACCTCCTGCAGCGCCTGCTCGACAAAATACATTCCCGCGGCGGCGGCGTAGGCCTGGAAATAGGTCCTCGCCCGATCGCGTTCGATGGCGTTGCTCCACTTCGGAATCTTCCATTCGAACTCGACCTCGCCCTTCATGGCCGTTTTCGGCAAGCGGATCTTCACGCTGTTGCCGGTCGCCTTGACGTAGCCGAAGTCGACCAGGCCGCTCAACGCGGTCGACCACAGCCGGGCGATCGGTCCGCCGCCGGTGTCCAGGGCCAGGTGATCGCCGGTGCGTTGATCGTACCACCGCGGCGACATGACCCAGGTGTAGCGATCATTGAAATCCCGCTTCTGCGGGCGCGGAATCGTCGTCTGGTTCCAGGGATGGCGCTGATCGATGCGATTGCCGAGCGAATCGACGCTGACGAACTTCTCGCGGTTCTGCCAGTCGTCGTAGTACGAGCTGCCCAGCAGGATGCGGAGATTCAGATGGATGTCCATCAAGTCGTTGGTCACCAACTGGCCGTCGACAATAACGCCCGGGGTGACGAACATCCGCCGGCCCCACTTGCTCATGTTGCGATACGTGTAATCACAGACGTCGGGGTTATTGAAAGCGCCCCAGCAACCGAGCAGAATTCGCCACTCGCCGACGTGTTCGTAACCCGGCAGGGCCTGGTAGAAAAAGTCGAACAGGTCGTCGTGCAGCGGCACGATCTTCTTCAGGAACTCGATGTACTTCATCAACCGCACGAGGTAGTCGGTGAAGTTCTGAATGCTCGGCACCGTGCCGACTCCGCCCGGGTAGAGGGTCGAAGGGTGTACGTGCCGGCCTTCCATCAGGCAGAACATCTCGCGCGTCATCCGGCTCATCTGCAGGGCCTCGCGGTAGAGCTCGCCGGAGAACGGATTGAAGGCCGTCATGATCTCGCCGATGGTGCGGTAGCCGTGATCGGCGGCGTGCGGCGCCTCGGTCGACTTGGCGCGTTCCCACACGCCGGGGTTCGTCTCGCGAACCATTTGCTCGCAGAAATCGACGCCCACCAGGTTCTCCTGGTAGAGGCAATGGTCGAACATATACTCCGCCGCTTCGCCCAGATTGACGATCCATTCGCCCAGCGGCGGCGGCTTGACGCCGAACGCCATGTTCTGCGCGTAGTTGGCGCAGGTGGCGTGGTTGTCTCCGCAAATTCCGCAGATGCGGCTGGT
>DASZUP010000537.1:0-2779 GCA_035547635.1 Pirellulales bacterium | reverse complement strand
CGGCGCGGCTGGAGATTTTGCGAAACGGGGTTCCGGCGGCCGCGGTCGTGACGGAAATTCGGGGCGGAGACTTGCACCTGGTCGCAACTCGCGAGAATGAGTCAGTATCGGTGCAGATCAACAATCTGCCGGCGCTGACCTATCGCGACCTGTTTCCGCTCGGCGGGCGGCAAGCAGGCGGTCTGGCTTTCGATTTGCCCGCGACGGCGCGCATCCTGCGGCTGCGTCTCCTGCGGCAGACGCTGCCTGGCTCGCCCAGCCCGCTGGAGAACGGCGATTACCTGTTCGCCAGGCGTCGCACGAGGGAGGCGCTGGACTGGTATCGCGAACAGGAGCTGGCGGGGAATTCGGCCGAGATTCGTCAGGAATCGCGGCTGAAGCAAGCCTTATGCCTGTTGGAACTGAAGCGCCAGGACGAAGCCGAACGCTTGCTGGACGACCTGGCTGCCGAGCCCGGCGACCGATGGCCGTTGGTGGCGGCGTTCCAGCTCTGGTCGTACTGTCTGCGCCATCAGCGGTGGACGGAAGCAGACGCCATCTTCGAGAATCTCTCGCGGAACTACCGCTTTGACCAGTTTGCCCTGTTGTTGCCCGCGGCGCTTCGCAACCAGGTTGTCTCTGCTTACTTCAACGAGACGGAGGGCGCCAACCTGATCGGATTCAATCGACGCCGGCTGGAACGCGTGGAACGAGCCTTGGAGGTGGAATGCTTCGTCGAGGGGCGGCCTTCGGTCGGCTCGTTGATTTCCGTCTTGCGAGCGCACCGCAGCGTGGAAGACTCGCAGCGCGCCGCCGACCTGGCCCGCGAGTTGCTGCAGCGGGCGCCGCACGATATTGCCATCATCGAAGAATACAGTTGGATTATGCGGGGGCAGGGCGCGTTCGAAGAAGCCGCCGCGCGGGTTGATCTCGCATTGCTGCGAGGACAAGACTTTCATCCTGATTTCCTGCCGCTGCTGATCGAGCGCGCTCGGCTCCATGCCGCGCGCCAGCAATGGAGCGAAGCTGAAAGCGATCTGGAAAGTTTCTTTGGCCGGGTTGCGCCGGGCAGAGCAACTTATCGGCATTGGTCGGCCGCGTGTCTGGTGCGCGGGCTGTTGTTCGACCGGAAAGGCGACCGGAAGGCGGCGGAAGACGCCTGGCGTCAGGGGCTGTACCCGGTCTGGCGTCAGGCCCGTCTGCAGATAGAGCCCGATGATCCGAAGGCGAAATCCGAGCAGCCGCATCCCAACGCCGATTTGTTCAGCGGGATGGAGATGGTGCAGTTCCTGGTGCTGACTTCGCTCAGTGACAAGCTGCGCGATGAAGACGCCGCCAGCCTGATGAATTGGCTCACGTTTCGGCGTTCCGGCCAGTCGCCCTTGTCGATTTTCAAGGTCGCCTCGGGCGTGGTCAATCCGGAATCGATCACTTTGGCGTTGGGCGGCATGTGGCGCACGCCGCGCGGCCGCGAGGCGGCGCGGCGGATCGGTTTTCAGCAAGCTGGATTCGCCGAGTGTTATCGAATGCCGCTGTTGCTGGCGTTTTACGAGTCCGTCCGTCAAGGGGCGTTTACCGGCGCCATCGCGACGGCCGACGACGAATTACTGTGGAAGCTGGCCGAGCGGCTGTATGCAGCCTACGTTGACGGGCGGTTCCCGCCTGCGCGCGTGATCCAATTGGCATTGGCCTGGAAAGGCGCGACCAACTTTGCCGGCTGGGCCGGCGTGGCTCCTTCGCTCGAGCCAGGTTTGCGCGGCCCGTTGGCGTACGTGCTAGGTCACCGCTATCGTCGCCTCAAGCGCGACCGCGAAGCGGAAACGCTGTTCCGCACGGCGTTTGAAGATGCGCCGGCGGAAAGCGAACTGCGGCGTCTGGCGGAAACTCAACTCGAGCGACTTGCTCCCGACGCCTCCATCGAGACGACTTGCCGCTGACTTTCAACATCGCGGCGTTTGAAAGGTTCCGGCCCATGCGGCGCCGATAAACGCCGTACGGCGTCGCCACGCGACCGGCGGGTCGAGAATCGTGCTCCCAGGTCGGAGAGTCAAGCTTCGCAAGCAGACGCATTCGTACTGGACGCATGTTGATAAACCGCTTCCGAGCGCTTGGCAATCTCAGGCGGGTTCCACTTTCAAGCGGCAAAAGGCGCCGCGGAATTGGTCGGCTCAATTTCAGATCGCGGCGGCGCTTCAGACCTATCGCGACATGTCGACGGCAAACATCGGGCTGTTGGCCACCGGCAGCATCGGAGAGAAGCGTCCGCGAAAACCGCTGCGAGCGCTGCGACCGGGATAAAAGGAAAAGCCGAGAAAAGCGTCGACCGTGCCGGTGCTGGCGGGCGTGATCATATTCGCCTGGCCAAACACCGCCAGCGAATCGTTCAGCGGCACGAACAATTGGGCGCCGTACACGAAAGTGTTGCCCGTGCGCCCCAGGTCGCCGAGAGCTACGTTCACGCGACCATGCCCTTCCGCCATCCCCATCCAGAGCATCGTCTGAGCGCAGCTCGCCCAAGTGTGGCGCCAGTAAGCGTTGCCCATGCTGATCGGCTTGAGATGCACCGGGGTCGTTTTGTAGAAGCCATTCGCGCCGCGGTCAGCGACCGTATACCACACGCCGACTTCGTTGCGTTGGTTCAGCTCGTACCCGACCAGTCCGCGCCACTGCGACAGATCAAACCGGTCGTAGTAGTTTTCCGCCAGATAGTCGTAGGCGATCGCCCAATTCAAGCCCAGCCTGCTGCGTTGAAAGACGCCGATCGTCGAGAAATTCTGGAAGCGAGTGGCAGTGCCTTCAA
>DASZUP010000536.1:0-13303 GCA_035547635.1 Pirellulales bacterium | reverse complement strand
TCGTGTTTCATCACAAGGGAGGCTCACTCATGCCGCATTTTCCGAAACCGTTCTTCCGAAAGAGCCGCGGGCTGTGGTACGTCCAGCTCGACGGCAGGCAATACAATCTCGGCCCGGATCGCGACGCCGCTTTCAGAGCGTACCGCGATCTCATGGCGCAGCCGGTTGCCAAGCCGGCCGTGCGCGGCGATCATGTCGCAGCGGTGGTCGACCGCTTCCTGGACTGGGCCCTGAAGAACCGGGCACCCGATACCTACGTCTGGTATCAGACCCGGTTGCAATTGTTCGTCTCCCGTTACCCCGACCTCACGGTCGAGCAACTGCGCCCGATCCACGTGCAAGAGTGGATCGACGGTTTCGATGTCTCGCCCGGTACGAGACGCAATTATGCGCGGGCGATTCAGCGGGCGATGCGTTGGGCGGCGCAAATGGGTTGCATCGGCGCCAACCCGATCGCTGATTTCCGCAAGCCCAGGGGCGGAACAAGGACGACCGTGCTCAGCCGGGAGGAGTTCGATGAGCTGTTGTCGCTGGCGCGGAGCAACGAGTTTCGGGAGCTGCTGAGGTTCGCCTGGGAGACGGGATCGCGGGCGGCAGAGTGCCTGGGCGTCGAACGCCGTCATGTCGATCTCGCCGGCGGCCGGATCGTGTTCCCGGTCGAAGAGGCGAAGATGGAGCGAGCCCCGCGTATCATCTATCTTAACGACACGGCCCTCTCGATCGTCCGCAAGCTTTGCGTGCGGCATCCGCAAGGCAAGCTGTTTCGCAACTGCAGCGGCGAAGCATGGACAACGGAGGCCGTGAACTGCGCGTTCGTCGCGGTGCAACACCGTCTCGGCCGGCTGCGGCTGAGAGCAGAGAAGGCGACGCTCACCGAGGAAGAAGTGAGTTCCTGCGTCGCCGGGCTCAAGCCGATGCGGACCGCGAAGGGCAAGGCGGTGCGGAAAACGCAAGTTGAGTTGCGAGAAGAAGCTCGCCGAAAACTCTGGAACCGCAAGGCGGCAGAAAAGGCGCCGAAATACTGCCTCACGGTGTTGCGGCATTCCTGGTGCCATCATGCGCTGCGCCGAGGACTCGACGCGCTCACGGTATCGGTGTTGATGGGTCATGCGGATTGTTCGATGGTGACGAAGGTGTATTCACACTTGAGCTACGCCCCTGATTACCTCCGCGAAGCGGTCCAGAAGGCGAGGGCCTAGTGGATCGGTGTTCAAGCGGCCGGCGGCCGTCCGCCGGCCGCGATCAGCACGTGCTTCGCCTCCCGGGTGAAATGGTTGAGTTGTTCGGCGATGAACACGAGTGCTGACGCCGAAGAATCGTCGAGGTCGTAGGCTGCCGAACAAAACTCAATCATGGTCCCGCAGCGGGCGCTTGCGTCGGAGAGATAATGGGGAATGGCGAGGAAAGTCAACGAAACGTCCCCGCCGTCCGTGGCGGGGCCAATCGAGGGGCACCGGCATCCGACCTTCTGCGAAAGTGGAGCCGGCAAATACACGAGGATCACGTGCCGTGACGTCCTCAGGTTTTTAGGTGACGCAGACGGGGACGAGGAAGGCGTCGAGTTGACCGCTCGCTGGCCGCGCGCTCATGTCGCGTCTGATCTAGAAATTCGGCGAGCTGCTCTTCGCTGACGCGGATGGCGCCACCGATCTTGTAGTGCCCGATCTGCCGCGTTTCAACAAGCTCATAGACCGTGGACTTTGAGAGACTGAGCCGTTCGACTAAATCCCTCACTTTCATGAGCATGTGGCATCTCCGGTTCGTTTCGGTAAAACTCGGGCGCGTGCGAAAACGGATCGCGTTTGCCGCCCGATGGCCGCAATTCTGCAGTTGGCTCAAAGATTTGGGTTGCCGTTCACTCCTCCTTTTCGTTTTACTTTATCCGCACCGCGGAGCCAGTTATCCCGACGGGCTATTGCTAAGCTCGTCGAGCGTCGAAGCTCGGCTAGCTACGGCAATTGATGAGGATCGACCCGAACCACTTGGACCCGGCCATCGACATCTATGGCAAGTCGCAGCTCGTGAGGCTCGGAATTGTCGACCGACTCAAGCCAAGCCATAGGCTCGTATCTCGGTGCATCAGGCAAGCTTGGAATCGATTTCGAGTACGCTGACTTTAGCTCGGCGAATAGAGGGACCACCAAAAAGACATCCAAGCCTAGTCCCAGCAGCTGCCCAAGCCCGGCATCTGGGACTATCAGGACCCTCTTTCCATCCCACACTGCCACAGGCAGCAGCCCTTGGTTCATCAGATCGATGGCTTCGGAAAGCAGTCGTTTGCTGGCGATTTGGTCGCTCAGCGACTCCTTTAGCGAAGAGTCTTTCAAGCCGATTTCATCCAGAAATGCATTCACCTTTTCATGGATTTTGAGCCACGCGTCCAGGACACCTCTGTCGACCGCTGAAGAAAGCGACTCCCCCTTGGGCCCCCGTTTGCCAGTTCGCGGCAGCTTTTTGGCTATCTCCGTCAGGCCGATTCCTTCATCCGTGAGCCGGCGAATCTCTTGGCAGCGATCGAGTACCCACGCTGGCCAATAGGCTATCTTGCCGCGGCCATTGGGATGCGTGCCGATCTCCGGCGCCGGGAGTAGCCCTATTTGGTGCCAGCGCATGAGAGTGCGCACGGTCTTGATCCCCGCTGAGGCAAGAATCTCGGATGTCGTCACGGTTGACCGAGTCATGACAACATGATACTACGATCAATGTCATGGTCAACCCCATCGCCGATTTCCGGTGCTGATGACGCTACTTCCCGTCGCAGCGAAGATCCATCGCGGGCAAAAACTTCTCTATGGATCACGAACTATGAAGCACTCACCTCGTCAGCTAGGCGCCGCGAAGCATGCCGACAAGCATCCGGAGCGAGAGTACCAAAAGTGGTCCCTACGCGACCTCAAACCGCATCCCAAGCAGGCAGAGCTTTTCAGCGAGACCACGGATGCGGAACTCCAAGAACTCGCCGAGGATATCAAAGAAAACGGCCTTGCGCATGCCGTGGAGATTTTGCCGGATGGCACGATCGTCGCAGGTCATCAGCGTGTAAGGGCAGCCAAGTTCCTTGGCTGGAAGACAATCAAGTGCTGGGTCCGGACGGACCTCGCAGAGGCCGGCGATGCGGCAGTCGAAGCGAGGCTCATCAAGGATAATCTTCATCGCCGCCAGATGTCCGCGCTCGATCGAGCTAGAACCTACCGGCGCCTTAAGGAACTGGAGCACGGGGACGACTACTGGTCGCCGGGCAAAGTGCGAGGCGATCTCCGAGACTACCTCGCGCAGCAGTTCGGGGTCAGCGGTCGTACGCTAGACCGTTGGGAGCGCGTGCTCGACGCTACCAAGCCGATCCAAGATTTGGTGACCGGCGGCCGGTTATCGATGGCGATCGCCGGGAAAGTCGCGGGGCTGCCCGTCAAAACGCAAAATCAGATCGCCGCTCGGCTCCAAAATGGCGAATGCCAGAAAGCCGTGCTAACAGAGTTCCTCGGGCGGCGGCCGCCTCGCCCGCCAAGAATTGGTCTCGCCGTTTATCGCCTGGGTGAAGGACTCGCCGAAGCGCATCGCGACATAAGCGGGCGAATCGACCGCATCGAATCGTGCCTATCCGGCGATACTCGGCGCCGCCTGCGTAAGGGCCAAAAGTTGATTCGCCGGCTTCTCTCGCACGACGACGCGAATCGCAAGCAGGCCAACGACAGCGAGGAGGAACTCCCGGACGCCAACCAGCAACGTAGCGGCTGATGCTACACGCAAACGTCGCGCGAGATAATCCCGGACAAATTGTCCGGCAGTCACGCGTGACAGTCTTGGAAACAATAGAGTCACGGCTGTCATTATGGTTCAAATTGATCGCTCCGTGCAGTGCGGCCGCCACGTCCTAATCGATGTCCGCGGCCACCGCGCATGGATTGCCCCTGGCTGGCCTGAATCGGTCTTGCGCGTCCTGGAGCCGCAGCGATCGAACGATGAGCCGTCCGGCAGCGGGCAGCCATACTACCGGGTCAGAAAACGCGGAACGCTGGAATTCCCCGCCGGCCTCGTGCCGCGAGTCGAGGCCGAACTCAGCCGGCAGGGGGTTGCCGTCGTGATCCGAGACCACACGCCCTGGATGAATCCGCCGAGCCAAGACTGGCTGCCCGACGGCGGCGAAGAGATGCACGCCGAGGTGCTGCAGTTCTTGAGGCAGATTCGAGGCAACCCCCGCGGGCAGATCATCGTACGGCGTTACGACATCATGGTAGGCCTCGTGGCATTGATCTGTGAATACTGCCCGAATGCGCGCATCTTTATCGTCGCAGCGAACCGCGAGAAAGTCGCCCGGCTGGCTCGACGTCTCCAACCGCTGTTGGCTCGCCCAATAACGTGGGGAGATCAGGAGCCCTGGAACTCGCCGGTATGGTTGCACGTCGAGACCGCCGACATGTTCGTGAAGGGGTTTAATGCGGACTGGCACATGGTGCTCTTCTCTGACATCGAGTCAGCGATCGCCCGTCAAACACTGGAGACCGCGGACCGCGCGTGCGATCTAATCATCATGCGCACCCAGTGGCGATACTGCTTCATACCGGCCTCGCGGAGGCTCCACAGCGACTCGCGTTTGAAGCTGGAGGCCATCGTTGGCCCGGAGATCTATCGCGAGCCCGCATCGACAACGCAGCTGCGGGATGTGCAGTTGCTGCTCGTGCGCGCCCCGCTGGTCCCGGCAGCCGCATCGTACGACTCGCCGCTTGAGCGCAAGCGGAGCTTGATTTGGGCCAACTCGCCACGCAATGCGGTGATCGCAACCATCGCCCAGGGGTTTGCTGATGGCGACTTGCCCGGCCTGTGGCAACACGGCCTGCTTCTCGACATCGCGGATATTGCAGAACTTCAATCGGACGAATTGAGCGTCGCGATTCTCGTTGAGTCCCCCGAACACGGTCGGCATCTGCTGCAGCTCCTGCCGGGCTGGCGGCTCGCCGGCATGGTCCCCAGCGAGGAACATCGGCGGCAAGCGCCGATGCCATGCGGCAACCGCACGATCGCGACGTTCGAAAAGGCCCGACGAGTCGGGTGCTCAGTGGACGTGATCATCCGCGCTGACGGGACCGGCACCCAATGGCATCAAAGTTTCGGTCCTTATCGAACGTCCGCATCAGATGCCGGCAACTTGATGGTCGTCGACTTCCGTGACGACGTCGATCCCCAAGCGCAACACGATACACGGCGCAGGCTGGACGACTATGCCGCGCATGGCTGGCTCCTGGGCTCTCACGAGCCGGGCTGCCACGCCGCAACCGTCCAGCCGGCCTACCGGGAGGACGAACGCTGAGCGCCTCCGGGGACCGGGTGGCAGATTCGGGCAAACCCTCAACTCCACGAGCCCGTCAATCCGCCAGCCGTCCTCATAACACTCAGCCATCACCCAATGAGGAGCGCAAGCATGCAACAACCGGCCCTGGTCAGCGTGAGGCCGAACTAGATCATCGCTGTCGCGTATGCCCGTCTGCCCAATTACGGGGCTCGACCGACATACGTGAGCCCTACCGACTGATTCTGCGTGGTTGTGTGCGTATCGTGTGCCGTAGATACGGTACGGGTGCGTACGGGACTGACGGAGGACGACGGTGGCTCCGCCTACCGTCCCCGTCCATGTGATTTTCCGGCAATGTTCGCCGGAGCAGCCGGGCGCGGTCGTTCGCGCCCGGCTGCCATTTAGTAGAGCCTCTCCCCGATTAAAGAAACATGTTCTCGTCATATTCGTCGTCGCGCATGGCGGAAATCCGCCCGGAAGATGTTGGCCGCCACGAGGGTGCCGCCAGAGACTTCCTTGACCGCTATCGATGCTGCGTCCTGCAAGCCGCCACACCCGGGAGCGCGAAGCTGCAGGATCTTCTGCCTAGGCTTTTGGGTTGGATTGCCGATGAGCGGAACTTGTACGCTGCATGGAAGCATCTGGCGGCGAAAGCCGGCGGCCCCGGCCCCAATGGAGATGCCTTTCACAACTTCTCTGACGATCGCGTTTGGGAGCAACTTCGATCACTCAAGCACGCGGTGGAAACGGGCGAATACAGCCCGGGCGATGAACTCGACATTAAGATCCCCAAGGGGCCCGGACGAGGGTTCCGAACCATTGCCATCCGCAACATCCAGGATCGTGTTGTTGAGCGAGCAATCACACAAATCATTCAGCCGCTGTTGGACCCCCGCTTTCACAAGCATTCGTTTGGCGGGCGGCCAGGCGTAGGACCGTGGCACGCCTTGGCCCTCGCTCAGGCCTTGGCCGAAACGCAGCAGCGGCTGCTCTGGATCACCGATGATATCCGGGACGCGTTTTCGAACGTGCCGCTGGCGAGACTGCTCGACGTTGTCCGCCAGCGTTTGCCAGACGAGCAATTGTTGAAACTGATCTCCCGGGTTGTCGCCGGCAAGCGAGGACTCCGGCAAGGTTCACCTCTTTCGACACTATTGATGAATCTTTACCTCGATCACTTTCTCGACAGGCCGTGGGCGAGGCGGCATCCCACGAGCCCGCTGTTAAGGTACATCGACGATCTGCTGGTGCTTTGCCAAGCTGGCGATGATGCCCGAAATCTATATGCAGATTTGCGGCGCCGCTTGGAGTCGGCCGCGATGCCGCTGAAAGGCAATTCGGAGGCATCGATATGCGATCTAGCAGCAGGCCAGAACGCGCACTGGCTGGGCTTCGATGTCATGAAGGCCGGAGATGGTGGCGTGCAGTTCAAGCTGCCTGGAGGTGGAACCAGCTGCACCGATCGGTGGCAAGATGAATTGAATACGAGACTGCTGCAAGCTCAGTCGCGGGCTGACGCACCTCGGATGGCGGTCCGAATTATTCACGGGTTTGTTGAAGCGATGGGGCCGGCTGCAGAGCACTTGGATCGTCGGCGCATCTACGATCGGATAGCGATCGCGGCCAAAGACTGCGGGTTCGAAGAGATCCCCGAGTTCTTCACCTTTACGCAGCGCCTGCAATCAGCAAAGCGTCGGTGGAACAAGACGCTGAAGAACGCCCGCCGCAATCTAGTTGCCAACGGGGACTCGCAACACCTCGGGCGCCGCCCTGTTGCCTTCGAAGCGGCGAATGACCTGGAGCCGGCCACGGCAGCATCAGGGCCACGCCCAAGTTTTGTGATTTACTCCGATGGTTGTTGCTTGCAAGTCCGCAGACGCGGCGGGTGGGCCTTTCAAATTAAAGATATGCGAGGTTCGCTCATATTACGACAAAGAGGCGGCCTCCACCGGACTACTAATAACCGAGCCGAGCTGTGGGCGGTGATCAAGGCGCTGGAATGGCTGCCTACCGCATGCACCGCCACGATCGTCAGCGACAGCCTGTACGTCATTGATGGCATTGCAAAGTATTTAGCCCGCTGGCGGGCTCAGAACTGGCGAGTCGGATCTGATCGCAACAAACGGCCGCTTAAGAACCGGGACCTGTGGGAGCGATTGGACGTTCTTCTCGCGCCGCATACTGTGAGCTGCAGGTGGATCGAGGGTCATGCCGGCCAGCGGGAAAACGAGGAATGCGATCGGATGGCTCGTCGATCGGCCAAAAGGACAAGCCGACCAACAGCCCTTTCCGACTACCGCTAAATATCAGAGTCGAAATGCGATTTGAGGGAGATCAGCAAATGAGTCAGACATCAAAGATTGAGTGGACGCACGCCACATGGAACCCGGTCCGCGGATGCACGAAGATTAGCCCGGGCTGCGCGCACTGTTATGCCGAGACATTCGCCGAGCGCTTCCGCGGCGTCCCAGGGCATCCATACGAGCAAGGTTTTGACTTGCGGCTCGTACCTGAGAAGCTGACCGAGCCGCTTCGCTGTGCGATGTCGAAGATGATCTTCGTAAATTCGATGTCGGACTTGTTCCACGAGCGCGTGCCGGACGACTATATCGCGGCCGTCGCCGAAGTCATGCGGATGGCCCACTGGCACACCTTCCAGGTGCTTAGCAAGCGATCGGAGCGAATGCGCGACCTGCTCAACGGCAAGCTGCGCTTCGCCGCCGAACTGCCGAACGTCTGGTGGGGCGTCAGCGTGGAAAATCGCAAGCACGGGCTGCCACGGATCGACCACTTGCGGGCGGCGCCGGCCGGTACGCGGTTTCTGTCCGTCGAGCCGTTGCTCGAAGACCTCGGTGACGTTGATCTGGCCGGCATTCACTGGGTGATCGTAGGCGGCGAAAGCGGCCGCGGCGCCCGGGCAATGCAGCCGGACTGGGTCCGGTCGATCCGGGGGGCCTGCCACAAGGCCGACATTCCGTTCTTTTACAAACAGTGGGGTGCCTTTGGCGCGGACGGCGTCCGGCGGTCGAAGCACGACAATGGTAGGGTGCTAGACGGCCGGACTTATGACGCGATGCCGCGCCGCAAAGCGACCAAACCGGCGCCGCGTGCCGAGCGCCTCGCCATGATCGCCCAGATTGAGGCGGCGTGGGGCGTGGCGGTCGGCGGAATTCATCCGCTTGCGTTGGTTACTTAGCCATTAGCCTTCCTTGCAGGGACGAATTGCAGTCCCCCGTACATATCCAGTTGATTGAAGCGCCTTTGAGCTCTTGCTCGACAAGACGTATACTGGCGTGAGGCCCAGGATGGCTATTCATCGATGTCCCGAGCAAGGAGGCTCGCAATGATTATTGAAACGAACAGTCCTTTTCGCGCTCTGGACTGGCGGTGGCAGCGGGCTCAAATGCTGGCCAGCCGATTGGCCAGCGAGCCGAATGCGGCGGAAGCCGAGGACGAATGGATTCGCCTGGCGACAAGCATGGCGAATGCTAACGTCAACGTACACGACTCCCCTATGTCGCATGGCGTGGCTGCGGCATTCAATTTTCATCGCGCAGGCGGGCTTAACAGGGCGGTGCTGCAAGCCCGGCTGCTGGCCGGTGAATCCAGCCAGGCAATCGCAGCCAAAATGGGAATGCAGCCTGAGGCCGTCGATGCGTATGAAGCCTTGCTATACAGCGTTCGCGACCGGCTCGCCGCCCGTGACTGGATTGCAAGCCGCGTTCTCGGCATGTTCCCGTGGACCGCTGAATCGCGCGCCGACAAGGCGAATCTGGTACGTCTATATGGTTATAACGGCGGCCCGCTGCTCGTCGATCTCTGGGCCGCCTATTTCGCCGGCGCCAGCCTCACGGAATACGGTTCCGACGACGAGGTACGCGCCTCGCTAGACCTGCTCGTGCGGCTGTTTGAGCAGCCTGTGGCAGATCTGGCCAGCACGCTGAAGTGCCTCGCGGACTTCCAAAGACTCCTCAAAACGGTGCGCCGCAGGGCCGCAAACGCCACGGAAACGCCCAATAATCCCCTGCCGCTGGATCTTTCTGCGGCGATTCCGAGCGAGTTCCACGTCATACCGGACTTCGCCGAGCCGGCGCAAACCCAAGTAGCGTCGACGGATGCCGCGTGAGCGGTCCCGCGCCCATCGATCGGCGCAACTCTCTCCGCGCAACACAGTGAAAATGAACCAATGGGATGGGAGAAACGCAACGGCCGAGGATGCTATTACACGAGGACGCGTCGCGTCGACGGCCGCGTCGTCCGCGAGTACGTCGGCAGAGGCGAGAAGGGCGCCGCAGCCGCCAGAGCTGACGCCGATCGCCGTGCTCAGCAGGCGGCGGTGAAGAAGGCGATAGGCGCGATGGAAGAGGAATTCGCCCGGGCCGACGTATTGTTCGCCTCGCTAGAAAGGTCTTGCGATCTCATGTTGCAGGCAACGCTGATCGCAGCCGGCTGGCACCAGCACGATCGAGGAATTTGGCGACGAAGGAGAGAAAGCAGATGACCCAAGCACGATCTGCCCAAGATCGGGAGGCCGCCGCAAGGGCGGCCATCGAGGAGCTGGTGCGCCGAGCCCGAACCGGCGACGAATCTGTCGCCGAGCACCTGCAATGGATTCTGGATCGGCATCCCGAGATCTGGCACCAACTCGGCGATCTCGCTGGCCACGCCGAGCAGACTTGGCTCAAGCTCTATGCCGGTAAAGATCTCGCCATTAAAGCCAGCGCCGCCAGGAAGTTGACCGCCCTTCGCACGGATTTGCTTGGCGTCTTTCCGTCACCCCTGGAGCGGTTGCTTGTCGATCGCATCGTCGTATCTTGGCTGCGGGTCGCACACCTGACTCTCGCTGCGGGCCTCCCCAACGAGATGCCGCCTGGGCAGCGCGAGTTGATCGAGCGGCGGCTGGAGCGTGCGGAAAAGCAACACGTCGCCGCCATCCGGTCGCTGGCCGTGCTGCGGAAGGTTGAGGCCAGCACGACGCCACGAGGAAACTCCACGGCGGCGCAACTTGAGCCTGAATCTGCCGCCGAACCCATAGCTGGCCGATCGAGGCCGCCGACAGCGAGCGGAAGCAAGCCGCGCGGCAAGAAGGGGCGGGAGCCAATGTCGGCCAGGAAGTCCGAGAGAAACAACTTAGATCCCCTGCTCAATCAAACGAGCGGCGCCAACCGACTTCGCGCTTTTGTCGCCGCTGACGAGCCCCTGCAATAGAGCGACGAGTCCAGACTGCCCTGGAAAGGCGGCCAACACGGCAGATCGACAGGAGTCCCCAATTGTGGAAGTGAACTGTGATGGCTTGCCTCAGCCGCTCTGGCTCCTCGTAAGCCGGTCGCTACGGTCAAGTAATGGACGGCTGCACGAGCCGGCTCTCGCCGTCTGCCAGTGCCTTGCTCCAGTTTTCCAGCCGCTGCTGATTACGGAGTTGCAGCTAGACAACATCACGCCGAAGCACCGCGTGCGGCTGCTGCAGGCCATTGGGCGGACCGGCCCGATCGCCCCTGTCGTTGAAGTGGCAAACATGTTCAGGGCGATGATGCGCGACAAGCATCCGGCAGTGCGGGACGCCGCCGCTGAGCTGTACTACAGAATGCCGGACCGCCAGAAGATGATAACGGCAAAGCCGCGGACGTCAGGGGCAAGCAGCAGCGAGAATCCCGGGGACAATCGAAAAGACGGGACGCCCGGGAGCGCAGGGCTTTAACCGCTGAAGGCCGGCGTGCCGATTAGCCCCCGCCCACGCCTCCAAATCCGCCCTCATACGCTCTCCGGCCGGGCGTTGCCAGCCGGGGGCCGACACATCCGGCCGCAGGTACGCGGCTTCCGCCGGTGCAGCCAACCGGCGCCGCCGATGGCGTGGCGACGCGTAAGGGCCCCCTTTGAAGTTCTGGCAAACGTGATGGAGCCAACGACCGCAGACCGAGTTGGCCGCATATGGACGGCCGCCGGCAAGGCGGGACGCAACAACAGATTGTCGGGGAGAACGCCGCCGCTGGCCGCAGGGTGACCACGACATAGCGGCCAGCGACAGCTTGCAGGGCTGGCGGGCCCGCATATCGATGGGCGAAATCGGGCCGCGTCGGCCGACGTGGGATGGCGCCATGGAAATCCTGGGCTGCTGGTTCTTTCTGTCGATGACGCGCCAAACAAGCCTGCCGAAAACTGCCCCGTCGGGCGCTCCCTAACGGTTGCCTATCTGCCGGCAATTCAATCGAAGCAGCCGCTGAAATCGAACACTTCTTCGCCGGTCGTCGCATCCCAACAGCGGATGACGCCTTCCGATTGGCACGCCGGATCGGCGCTGCCGGTGATGATCCGCCGGCCGTTCGGGCTGTAAACCAGCGCCGTCAGCTTAAAGTGATGCCCGCCGATCAACCGAGCGCGCTCCTGGCCTGATTCGGCGTCCCAGACGCGCGCGGCATTGGTAAGTTCCCCGCCGCCGGTGGCCAGCGTCAGGCCATCGCCTGCATAGCTAACCCACGAGCCCCGCAACTGCCGAATGAGCTTGCGTACATCAAGGTCCCACAGCTCGCAATAATCGTGGCCGATCAACAATTTCCGGCCGTCAGGAGAAAAGCCGAGGCTGACGGGCATGCCGGCGAACGGTCCGCCCACGTCCTGTGAGGCGAGCTTTTCCGTCGACTCGCCGCTCGAATCGGGCAGATCCCAGATCTTGACATTCCAGTCGGCCCCGGCCGTCGCCAACCGCTTGCCATCGGCGGTAAAGGCCGCCGCCTGCACCCACGCGGTATGCCCCGACCAGTAACCCCACTGGGGCCGCTCGCCCGATTCCACGTCCCAGATCGTCACGCCGCCGTCGATCATGCCGGCCGCAAGTCGCTTTCCGTCGGGCGAGAATCGCACGTGGTAGGCCGGCTCCTGAGACGCCGCCGGCAAAGTGCGGCTGACCTTCCCTGCCGCGACGTCCCACAGCACGACCGAGCCAGTCGTGTTCTGCTCCTCCTCGTCCATGAGAATGATCGCCAACAGTTTGCCGTCCGGGGAAACATCGGCATCTCGCATCAACTGGCCTTCAATCATCGTCGGCAACTCCACGACGAGCTTTGCGCCGTCGGACAAATCCCAGCCTCTCAGCCCCGAAAATGTGCCAAAGCCGACGAGCAGCTTGGCCCCCGCCGCAAATCGGATTTGCTCGACGTCGGCGGACAGCCACCGCTCGCCGGGCGGCGCTCGCTTGCCGCCGGCCAAGGCCAACCGTGCGTCGCTGAGCGTGACGTGGAAATCGCCGAATACGTCGATCACGACATCGTCGCCGAGTTGCTTCAGCAGCCGGCGGGCCTCGTCGTCGCGCCCGCTCAGCCAGGCAATGCAAGCCTGGCAAGTGTCGAAGCGCCGCCGCGCGTCGTCGTCCTCTGCCCGCGTACGCGAGCCGGCCAAGAGCGCCAGGTAATCATCGTAGACGCCGATCGCCCGACATGCTTCGCGAGGATCGCGCACTTCGGATAGCACGTCGCACACGGCCTTGTGAAACTGCCAGGGAACCTCGGTATCGAATCGCTTCGTCTGTAAGCACTCGCGGCCGAATTCCAGCATCTCTTGATAGCTGCCGCCCCAGCGAGGACGGTACGCCCAGAGCGCGGCCCGATAGGCTTCGGGCAGATCGAAATCGGCTTCCACGGCGCGATCCAGCCAGAATCGGACGTCTTCCCCGGCCACGCCGTCAACGCCCATCGTCACAGCGATCTGATCAAGAGCCGATTCGGGCAGATCGGGACGTTCCTGCCAGGCCTGTAATTGGAACGAACGGGCCTTGGACAGGTGCGCTCCAAACCCGCGCCATCCCTGCTCCGTTACGGTGTCGGCATAACCGCCGCCTCGCTCGTTCCAGCCGCGCGCCACGTGGACGCGCGCCAGCAGCATCTGCGTCAGCCAGCGATCGGCGCCGGGCGCGGCGGCCAGCTTGGCGAAGAACTGTTCCGCGTATTTGTTGAGGGGACCCTCCAAGTCGGAGCTAATTCGCTTCACTTGACGACGGCGCTGCTCGTCGGTCAGTTTTCCGGA
>DASZUP010000535.1:0-2057 GCA_035547635.1 Pirellulales bacterium | reverse complement strand
TGGCGCGGCTGTTGGGCATCGAGCGCCTGGCGCCGCCGGTGATGTTCGATCTGCCGGCCGGCGAGATGTTGCGGGCCGTGGAAATCAATCGCCGTCTCGGGCGACTGCTGGCCGAGGACGGGCTGGAGACGTGGCGATAATGGCAAACAGTCCCGACGAAAACGACACATCGACAGAGCTGCTCCGCTGGCGGCTGGTGCTTGGCCGCTTTGCCGAAGAACGCTTGCCTTCCGGCTTCGGCGCCTCGGGCCGCGCCGGGGCGAGCGGCCCGGGCCGCGGACAAGGAAAGACCGGTCAAGGCGCCGGCAGCGGCCGGGGCGCCGGCCAAAGCCCTGGGCAAACGCCAGGCGCCGGCGCAGGGCAAGGGCAGGGCCCAGGCCGCGGGCCCAAGCAGGGACAGGGCCGCAACCAGGAGCAGGGGCCGGGCGAAGGCGCGGGGGTCGGCCAGGGCCGCTATGGGCAGATGGACCGCGTACTCGATTATCTCTACGGCCGCGAATACCAGGGCCGCGGCGTGCGGCAAGACGGCGACCCTTCGCGGCTCGGCGGGAGCGAAGCCAGTCAGTTCACCATCCCTGATTGGATTCGCGAGGTTCGCGAGCTGTTTCCCGCCGACACGGTCGAGGTCATCCAGCGGCACGCGCTCGACCGCTACGGCATGACGGAATTAGTGACCGATCCCGAGGTATTGGCAAAGCTGGAACCGAGCTATGAACTGCTGAAGACGGTGCTCTCGTTCAAGGGACTGATGCAGGGCGAGGTGCTGGAAGTCGCCCGGCGGATCGTGCGGCAAGTGGTCGAAGAGCTGCGGCGCAAATTGGCCAAAGACGTGCGGCGGCAACTGTGGGGCAAGCTGAACAAGCAGCGCCGCAGCCGGCTGAAGGTCTTCAAGAACCTTGATTTCCGTCGCACGATCCGAGCCAATCTGAAACACTACGACCGCGACCGCCGGCAGTTGGTCCTCGAAACGCTGCACTTTTTTTCGCGCGTCGATCACCATCTGCCCTGGCACGTGATCATGGCGGTCGATTGCAGCGGCTCGATGCTCGATTCCGTGATCTACAGCGCCGTGATGGCGGGCATCTTCAAGGGGCTGCCTTCGCTGCGCGTGAATCTGTTGGCCTTCGACACGGCCGTCGTCGATCTGTCCGACGAAATCGACGACCCGACCGAGCTGTTGATGTCGGTGCAATTGGGCGGCGGCACGAACATCGGCGGCGCGTTGGGCTACTGCGAAACGCTGGTCCGCTCGCCCAGCCGCACGGTGGTGATTGTGGTGACCGATTTTTTCGAGGGAGGCCCGCCCGAAGCGATGCTGGCTTCGATCAAACGTCTGCGCGAGTCGGGCGCTCGGGTGCTGGGCCTGGCGGCGCTCGACCAGGCCGCGGCGCCTTGTTATGACCGGCAGATGGCCGAACGCTGCGTCGAAGCCGGCGCCGAGGTGGCCGCGTTGACCCCTTTGAGGTTAGCCGAATGGCTGAGCACGGTCCTCGCTTGACGCGGCTGCGTCCGGCGCTTTCGGCGCTGGACGACGAAGCGCTGGCCGCGTTGGCCAACAAAGGGCTGGTCCGCCGCGCCCGCAAAGACCTGGAGCAGGCGCCGGGCGAGATCGTTGCAGCCGACGGCGATGTTGGCTTGCAAGTCCGCATTGGCGCCGAGACCGTCGACGTGCCGGCCAACCCAGTGCAGGCAAGCTGCACCTGCCCGGCCGGCGGCGTCTGCCGGCACATTCTGGCGGCGCTGATCTTATTGCGGGAAACCGTGGAGTCGACGCCGCCGGGCGAAGCCGTTCCCTCGCCCGACGCGGCCGCCGAGTTGGCGGCCCTCGACGACGAGACGCTGCAACGCCTCGCCGGCAAGCCGCTGGTGCGCCGCGCAGCGAAGGCCCTGGGCGAAGGGCTGAGGGTGGAATTCGACGCAGGCCCGGCGATTGCAATCCGCTTTCCGACTCGCAACGTCGTCTGCCGCTGGGTTCCCGGCGGCGGCCTGACAGGCATGATTTGCACTTGCCAGGCCGTTGACGTTTGCGAGCATCGCGTAGCCGCGGTGCTCGCCTG
>DASZUP010000534.1:0-21038 GCA_035547635.1 Pirellulales bacterium | reverse complement strand
GACGCCGCATTCCGGCGCCGCATACCGCTCGAGCGGCCGCCTGATTCGGCCGGAATCGTTTTCCGCACGTGTCCCCATGCTCTTGCATTATGCCGCGTCACCGAATCGCCTATCTCGGATTGCTTGACGGAGATCGAGCCTGCGGCGATACGCGCGGCGAGGATCACCTGCGGCAGTTGGCCGCCGCGGTCACGGCGGCCGAGCCGGAAACGTGGGAAATCGAGATCATCTCCTGCGGTCCTGAAGCCCGGCTGCAGACGCTGGAACCGGGCGTGACGCGGCGGGTGTTGCAGCAATCGGTAGAGTCCGAGATCGCCTGGGACGCCAGCTCATGGGAACTGCCCGCCGCGCTCCGAGCTGCGGACGCGGTACACCTTCACGACGGCTATAGCCGTACCTGCGAACTCGGTCTGCTGATCGCCAGGCAGCAGCAAAAGCCGGTCTGCCTGACGGACTATGGCGTAACGGCAAACTGGCTGACGAACGAGCTCGAGTTGGGCAAACTGGCCGATGCCATCATTTGTCACGAAGCATCAGCGGCCGAGAAGGCCGTTTCTCCCGAGGCCGTAGAATTGCTGCCGGCGCCGATCGATCTGAACTGGTTCGGCGTTCCCGCCGAATGGCCTTCGCCCTGCTTTCTGCCGCCGACTCGCCCGCGCGGACCGGCGCTGAAAATCAACTACGGCTCGTTGGGCCGGCGCCTCGCCGAGATCTACCGCGGCCTGCTCGTCGGGCGAGAGGAGGTCGCGGCTTGAGAATCCTGGTGCTGAGCAATCTTTATCCGCCCGATTACATCGGCGGCTACGAACTGTGCTGCCGGCAAGTCGTAGATGGGCTTCTGGCGCGCGGCCACGACGTCCGCGTGCTGGCCGCCGCGCCGCGAGCGCCTTGTCCGCCCGCCGAGCACGTACGGCGATCGTTCCGTCTGAGCAACTGCTACGACGCCTACTGCCTGCTGCGCAGCCGGCGCGTAACGCGGCGGATGTGGGAGGCGGCCGGCAACCTGGTCGACGCGCACAACGTACAAGTGCTGATCGACGCGCTGAAAGAATTCGAACCCGACGTGGCCTACCTCTGGAATCTGTCCGGAGTGGGCGGCCTGGGCCTGGTCGGATGTCTGCACCATTTGCAGTTTCCGTGGGTCTGGTACTTGGGAGACTGCGTCCCGCGCATGCTGTGCAGCCTGGACAAGGAAACCCTGCCGGTCGTAGCAGAAGAATTCAGCCGGCAAATTCGCGGTTATTACATGCCGGTCAGCCAACGCGTCGTCCAGGAGATCGAAGCCGCCGGCGTGCGTTTGCAAGGCACGATCGACGCCATGCCCAACTGGATCCTGGGCGAGCAACCGGCGCCGCGAGAGCGTTATTACACGCCGGGCGACGAGTTGCGGATCGTTTCAGCCGGGCAGATGGGCCGGCACAAGGGCGTTGACCTGCTGGTCGAAGCCGCGGCGCTGCTCAAGCAGCGTGGATACGACAACTTCTCGATCGACTTGTTCGGCAAGGTGACCGACCCGACCATTTCACCGCTGCCGCGCCAATTCGGCGTCGAAGACCGCGTGCGTTTTCGCGGCTCCTGCCCGCAGGAAGACCTGGTCCGGCGTTATGCCCGCCACGAGTTCGATCTGTTCGCCTTTCCGACCTGGGAGCGCGAACCGTTCGGCTGCGCCCCGCTGGAAGCCGCCGCCTATGGATGCGTGATGGCCGTCACTCAAAGCTGCGGCATCGGCGAATGGTTCGTCCACGACGTACACTGCCTCAAGGCGCCTCGCACTGCGGAGGCATTCGCCAGCATGTTCCAGGACGTGCTCGACGGGCGGACCTTGCTGGCGCCGATCGGGCGCCGGGCCAGCGCCGTGATTTGGAGAGACTTTCACCTGCACGCCTTGCTGCCGCGCATCGAAAGAGCTCTGAAGACCGCCGCGCGACAATCACGCGAGGGCGCGGGCTCCAGCGATGAGGCATACCGGCTGGCCTTGCTGGCCGAACGATTGACGCAGGTTCTGGTTCAACAAAGGCCTCCGGCCGCGACTGCCGCCTAGAAACAAGTCCGCCGACGAGCCGTTCCCGGCGTTTAACAGGATCCCAAACATGTCCGTCCTTCTAGCGTTTGCCAAGCGAATGCTGCGTTTCGCCTTGAGGCCGCTAAAAGCGGTCGTCAAGCCTTTGGTGCGCAGTTTCATTCGGCGTCTTTCCACCAGATTCGCCGACGACATTACGCCGCTGCAAGACCTCTTGCAGCAGGTTGACGAACTTTCGCAGCGTCAGGACCGGCAGGAAGGCTTTCATTGGGACCATGCCGCTTTGGCCAGGCGCCTGGCGGTGATCGAAGACAAGCTGGAAAAGCTGTTGCAACAACAGCCTGCCGCGGAAGATCTTGGTTCGGCGGAAGAGCCGGCGGACCTCCGCCCCGTGATCCGGTTGGCGCCAAGCGAACCCGAACGCGCCGGCCCGTTGGTCCACGAGCGCGTGTACCGCTGGGAAAAAACGGGCTGACGAATTTCACTCGCCGGCGATTGTCCGGCGCCAGGGAGAAAGAACGCATGCAGGAATCGGCGCCCCGTGCGACTGCCACTTTGGAGCGGAACGCTGCTCGACGCGCGCTGTTCGCGACGTCCTCGTTTACCGGCGCGGACATGCCGCAGCGCTGCGGCGACGACTGCTACTCGTACTATTTTGTGTTCCGCGCGTTCGCTCCGCTGCTGGCCCGCTGGGGCGTGGTCAACGAGACGGCCAACGATCGCTTCCTGCTGGATGACGCATTGATCCGAGCTCGCAGCGAGTACGCGCGAGCCGCTCACCTGAGCTTTCTGCCGCCGCATTACCTGCATCTCAGTTCCGCGGGTCCGAACGTCGCCTTTCCGTTCTGGGAATTCCCCGATATCCCTCACGATCCGGCCGCGGCCGATCGGCGCGACAACTGGGTTGACGTCTGCCAGAAACTCTCGCTGATTCTCACGGCGTGCGAGTTCACGCGAGACGCCTTTGTGCGCGCGGGCGTTACGACGCCGATCCGAGTCGTGCCCGTACCGATCCGCTCCGACTATTTCCAGCTTCCGGCATGGCGCCCTGAGCGGCGCATCTCCCTCGACTGTCCGTGCTACGTTCTGCCGCCAACGCCCGACGCCGTGCAGGAACTGCCGCGCCGCAGCCTGCGCGATCGCGCTCGGGGACTGTACCGCAACCGTCTGCGTCCCTGGCTGCCAGCCGCCGTGCATCGTTGCCTGGCGGCGAGCAGTCGCGTCATGGTCGCCGCGGAAGAGCCTCCCGCGCCCGAACGGTTTCCGCTCCCCTACCGCGAAACTCGCGGCGTGGAGCTGTCGGGTATCGTTTATTCGACCATCTTCAATCCCTTTGATTTCCGCAAAAACTGGCAAGACCTGCTCGCGGCGTTCCTCAGGGCGCTGGGCGACAAGGAAGACGCCACGCTCGTGCTCAAGCTGGCGCTGAGCAAGACCATGGCTCGCGAGGGTCTGTACAACCTGTTCTGTCACTATCGGCGACTGGGAATCAAGCACCGAGCCAAGGTCGTCGTGATCTCTTCGTATCTGTCGGACGAGGAGCTGCTGCAGTTGACGCAGGCCAGCGCCTATTACCTGAACGCCTCGCTGGCCGAAGGCGCCTGCCTGCCGCTGCAGGACTTCCTGGCGGCGGGTCGTCCGGGCGTGGCGCCGGCGCACACGGCCATGTCCGAATACATCGACGAGCAACTGGCGTTCGTGCTTGACTCGAAGCAGGAGCCGACCCATTGGCCCTGGGACGCCCAGCGCCGTCCGACCACCAGTTGGAACCGAGTCCGCCGCAACTCGCTCGAAGAGCAATTGAAGACCAGCTATGAGGTCGCCCGGCGGGATGAAAAGCGATATCGCGCCATGGCCGCCTGCGGGCGAGAACGGATGAACGCTCTGGGCAGCGTCGAGAACGTCTGGCCGAAGCTGAATGACGCGCTCTCGCTGTTATGACGAACCTACGAACCACTTGGGGCGGCAAGACGCAGCGCCGGCCAGCGGACGCCGTGCTACCGGATTTGAACTTTGAAAGCAGGTGAATCGATGCTGGGCTATTTCGCGGCAGTCTGGCGCTGCCGCCATTTTTGGCTGTCACTGGTCAGAATGGATCTGCGCACCCGATACCGTCGCTCGATTTTAGGGCTCGGCTGGTCGCTGCTGCACCCGATCGCCATGACCACGGTGCTGTGTACGGTGTTTCACGGCTTGTTCAAGATGAACGTCGCCGACTACGGTCCGTTCCTGCTTTCAGGCCTGACGCTGTGGGGCTTTATCACCTCCTCGGTGACCCAAGGCTGCGACTGCTTTTACACCGGGGAGAATTACATCCGCCAGTTCCCGGCGCCCATGGCGATCTATCCGCTGCGGACGGTCCTGGGCGGGACCTTTCATTTCCTGGTGGCGATGTGCGTCGTGCTCGCGCTGACCTGGGGCTTCCGGGGCTTCGGAAACCTGCCAGTCCTGTTCAGCCTGATTCCGTCGTTCGTGCTGTTGTTCGTGCTGGGCTGGTCGCTGGCCGTGCTCTCCGGCGCCGCCAGCGTGATTTTCCCCGACATGAAGCACCTGCTCGATATCGGCTTGCAGATCGTGTTTTACGCGACGCCCATCATGTATCCCGGCAACCTCATGAAGGACAAGGGATTGACCTGGCTGATGAAATACAACCCGGTCGTGGCCTGGCTGGATCTGTTCCGACATCCGCTGCTCAATGGCGAGTTGCCCACCTGGAACAACTGCATGATTGCGATCGGCAGCGTCTCCGTGTGCGTGACGCTGGCGAGCCTGACCTTGATGCGGCTGCAACGTCGGCTGATCTTCTACCTCTAAGTCGGAGAGAAGCCATGCGGATCGGCATCGACATGTTGGGCAACCAGTCCTCGAGCCGCAATCGGGGCATTGGCCGCTACACGCGCAACCTGGTCAGCCAGCTTCTGTCTCGGCACCCACAGCACCAGTACGTGCTGTACCATTACGAAGGCCTGCCGGGCATGAACGACGTCTGGCCGGGCAGCCCCGAACTAAGGCTGGTGCATTGCGACCTTCCGGACGGCAACCTGCGAGAGAGCGCAGAGCAAATCGCGGCGCAAAACCGCGACGGCCTGGACATCCTGCTGCAGACGACGCCCCTGGAATGCTACAGCGGCCATTTGCCGCCGGCGAAGACCTTGCGCGGCCCCAAGCTGGCGGCAATTCTGTACGACCTGATTCCCATGCTGTTTCAGGAGTTGTACCTGTCGCATACGAAGTACTCGCAGACCTACTACCAGGCGGTGCGGCAATTGCGGCAGTATGACCTGCTGCTCGCCATCTCCGAAGCCAGCCGCCGCGACGGCTTGCACGTGCTGGAGATGTCTCCCGAGCAGGTCGTCACGATCGGCGCCGCCAGCAATCGAGAGTTCTTTTTTCCCGACCGCTCGCAGCCCATGCCCGACGCCGCAAGAAGTACGCTGCAAAGGTTCGGCGTCGAGGGCCCTTTCGTTTACTGCTTGAGCGGGCTCGACGCGCGCAAGAACCTGCTGGGGCTGATGCAAGCCTTCGCGATGCTGAGCCCCGAGTTGCAGCGCTCGCACCAGTTGGTCATCACCTGCTCCATGACGGAGGAGGAAGATCAAAGCTGGCGAGACCAGGCGCGCCGCCTGGGGATATACGACCGAACCGTGCTGACGAACTTCATTCCCGACGAGATCATTCGCGTTTTCTATCAGCGCTGCGACGCTTTCGTGTTCCCCTCGCTCTATGAGGGGTTCGGCCTGCCGATCCTGGAAGCCATGCACTGCGGCGCGCCGGTGGCCGCCGGTCGGAATTCATCGCAGGAGGAAGTCGTCGGCGACGCCGGCTTGCTGATTGAAGCCGAGTCGCCCGCCGACATTGCCGCCAAGGTCTCGCAGTTGCTGCAAGACGAGACGCTCGCGGAGTCGTTGCGAACGCTCGGCCCGCGCCGCGCCGAGACCTTCACCTGGGAAGCGACCGCAGACCGCGCGATCGAAGCCCTCGAGCGGACGGCCCGCGCCGGCACGATGCCCTGGCGCCGCAAGCTGAGAGTGTCGGCGCCCAAACGCCGGATCGCCTATTTCTCCCCGCTGCCCCCGAAGCGCTCGGGGATTTCCGACTACTCTCGCGAATTGCTGGCCGAGTTGCGGCGATACTACCTCATCGATCTCTACCACGCCTCGGGCTACGTGCCGCACCTCAGCCTGTCGTCGCTCGACTTCGCCTGCCACGACTATCGGCTGTTCTCTCGCTGCCGCCGCGCGCTGAACTACAGCGGCATCATTTATCAGATGGGCAATTCCAAGTACCACGATTTCGTCTACGACACGTTGCTAGAGCAGCCGGGCGTGGTGGTGCTGCACGATTTCGTGCTGACCGGTTTCCACTACTGGTACGGGCTGCAACCACAAGCCGACCCAGGTCATTTCCTTCGTGAACTGGAGCGGGAACAGCCCGACCTTGCGGCAGAGTGCCGGTTGAACGGCGAACAGTGGGGCGCCGAGCCCGGCGGAATCATCGCGGCCTGCAACCGCCGCGGCGCCAGGCTCAACCGCTCGGTCCTCGATCACGCCGCCGGCATCATCGTCCACGATGACTGGAGCGCCGCGCAAATCCGTCAGTGCGCACCGCATCTCGCCGAGGCGACGGCCGTCATTCCGCACGGCGCCGACCCCCGACAGCTTGCGCCGCACCGCCGCGCCGAAATCCGACGCCAGTTCGGACTTCCGGCAGACGCGCTGTTGCTCGGCAGCTTCGGCATCCTGCACCCTACGAAGTGCAACGTGGAAGCCGTCGAAGCCTTCGCAGGCGTCGCCGCGCGCCATCCCAAGGCCCTTTTGATGTTCGTCGGCAGAGACCTAGGAGAAGGCGAAACCCTGGCAAAGGCGGCAAGCCTGGGAATTCAGGAACGTGTCAGATTCTTCGGACACGCCCCGCTGGACGCGTTTCGCGACCTGGCCTCAGTCACCGACATTGGCGTCAATCTCCGCCGCCCGCCCACGAACGGAGAAACTTCCGGGGCGTTGCTTTCGCTGCTCAGTGCAGGCGTCCCCTCTATTGTGATTGATGTTGATACTTTCTCCGGTTATCCCGATGATGTCGTCCGCAAGGTAAGCTGGAGCCCGCAGCTGGTTCCGGACCTGCAACGCGCGATGCTGGAACTGGCCGGTGACGCGGCTCGCCGAGTGCAACTCGGAGCGGCGGCGCTGAACCGCGTGCGAACGCATCACAGTTGGTCGCAGGCAGCGGAACGGTACGTGGAAGCGATTGAACGGACGCACGAGAAACAAACTGCGGACCGCCGAGGAATCGCGGACTCAGCTCGTCCGTCCGGCGAAAGTCAAGCGGCTTGAACGGAACCGCACAACCGCTCCGGTTCATCCGCGGATTGAGAGGAAGTTTTTTTGGAAATCGGACAGAGCAGGCCGCCGGCTGATCCGGGAAAGGCGGCGTTGAAAAAGCAGGGGGGCTCTGCGGCCGCGGGAGTCAAACCATGAGCACAACCGTCGACCTGGACTCGAAGGTTTCCCAGCGGAGTCGCCGCTGCGCCGCGGGTTCGTCGGCTGCCGAGACGACCCAGCCGAAGTTGGGCAACGTGCTGGCGTCGCTTTGGGCGGGACTTTTGAAGGTTTTCTGGCGGGCGACGCGATCGGTGCGGCGGCCGGTCGTCGCCAAACTGGATCGGCACGTCCTGCAATTGCTGGACGCGGACTTTCAAACCTTGTCCGAACAGTTGAATCATCTTTCCACGCAAGTCACGGAAGCCAACGCCAGTCATGTCAATGCGGTCCGGGAAATGAACGTGTTCGTCGATGGAATGCTGCGAGAGGTCGCTCGGCTGCAGTCGCAAGTGCTGACGTTGTCGCAGATCTGTTCACAAAACCTGCCGGCCGGCATTCGCCCCGCGCCTGGGTGCGACCACGAAACCGAAGAGTTCGCCCATTCGCCGTGAAGACGGAGTCTCGCCCGGCAAGGCTCGCGAAAAGCTGAACATCGAGGAATCAACATCATCATGGCTAAGATTGCTTTGGACGACGTCAGCCTGACGTTTGACATTCGCCAGAGTCACAAGATCACGCTCAAGGAATTCGTGGTCCAGCGAATGTTCCGCAACACTGCGCGGCAACGCATGCAAGTGCGCGCGCTGCAAAACGTCAGCTTCGAGGTGGAAGACGGACAGCGGCTCGGCATCATCGGTCATAACGGCGCAGGCAAGAGCACGCTTTTGCGGCTGCTCGCAGGGATTTACCCGCCTTCCAGCGGCCAGCGAGTGGTTGAAGGCCGCATCAGTTCTTTGTTCGATATCGCACTGGGCTTCGAGAGCGAAGCCAGCGGCTGGGAAAACATCGGATTTCGCAGCTACCTGCAAGGCGAAACCCCGAAGAGCATCAAGGACAAGGTCCAACCGATCGCCGAATTCAGCGAGTTGGGCGACTTCCTCAAAATGCCCGTACGGTATTACTCGGCGGGCATGTCGGTGCGGCTGGCCTTTTCCATCGCCACAGCGATCGAGCCGGAGATTCTGCTCGTCGATGAAGTCCTCTCCGTGGGAGACATGGCGTTCCAGGACAAGGCGCGCCGACGCATGTACGAGATGATGTCGAAGGCGAAAATCATCGTCATGGTCAGCCACGATCTGAGCTCCATCAAGAAGCTCTGCAACCGCGTGGTCTGGATGGAGCACGGCACGGTCCGTGAAATCGGCGCGCCCGCCTCCGTAATCGCCGCCTATACGCGATCCGTCCAGGGCGAAGCCAGGCAGGCGGCCTGAGCGTCGCTCGATTTCCTTCTCCCATCGGCGTCACCTATGCGAATCGGCATCGACATGCTGGGCGCCCAGTCGGCCGGCAGAACGCGCGGCGTCGGACGCTATACGCGATCACTGGTGCGCGAGCTCCTCTCGCGCCACCCGCAGACGGAGTTCGTGCTTTACTACTATGCCGACGCTCCTCAGGATGACCAGTCCTGGCCGGGGCTGCCGACGGTTCGGCGTCTGCCGTTCGACGCGGGCCCCGATCTGGCGGGGAGGGCGCGAAGGCTCGCCGAAGAAAATCCGGACGAGCTCGACGTGCTGCTGCTGAGTTGTCCCCTGGAGAACTTCCGCGGCTACCTGCCGCCGGCGCCGCCCGCCAGTCGCCTGCGGATGGCCGCCATTGTTTACGACCTGATCCCGGCCGTGTTTCCCGAACAGTACCTCCGTCATCCGGCAATCGCACAGGCCTATTGGCAAGCCCTTGCCGCGCTGGAAGGCTACGATTTGCTGCTGACCATTTCCGAGGCCGGCCGGCGAGATTGCATCCGCTGGCTTCGCGCCGCGCCGGAGCGAATCGCCAATATCAGCGCCGCCGGCGATCCCAAGCGGTTCTTTCCTGCCGCCGCCGCAGCAAGCCCCGGCTCGGAAGTGCGTCTGCTTGAGCGGCATGGCATCCGCGAGCCGTTTATCTACAGCCTCACGGCTCTTGATCACCGCAAGAATTTGCAGGGGGCGCTGGCCGCCTATGCCCTGCTGCCTGCGTGGCTGCGCAGCTCCTACCAGTTGGCGCTGACCTGCGCCATGAGTTCCGACGATGATCGCGCCCAGGTGCGCAAGGCAATCGCCGCCTCGCCGGTCGCCGATCGCGTCGTGTTGACGGGTTCGCTGGACGATGACGAACTTCGCGCGCTGTACCAGCGATGTTCGGCGTTTCTCTTTCCTTCACGCTATGAAGGATTCGGCCTTCCCATCCTGGAAGCCATGCAATGCGGCGCCGCCGTGGCCGCCGGGCGCAAGTCCTCGCAGATCGAGGTCGTCGGCGACGCCGGCCTGCTGGTCGACGCCGACCGGCCCGAAGACATCGCAGCCAGCTTGCGTCAGTTGCTGACAGACGCTGACCTGGCCCGTCGCTTGCGCAGCGCCGCGCCGCAACAAGCGCAGCGGTTTTCCTGGCAGCGCACCGCTGAACTTTGCCACGCAGCCCTGGAGCAAGCCGTCGCGGCGCCGCCCGCCGCGGGACGCTGGGGACGGCTGCTTGCGCGGGGCAGGCTGGCCGTCAAGCGACGCCTGCTTCGCTACGGTCCGCTCCGGGCCAGCGCCTGACCGGCCGCCATCGCCCCGCAGCCGGAGCAGAATCACCCGGCCGTGATTCTAAAACGCGACGCTGTAGCGGAATTCGTGAGAATTCCGGGCCCTTCGCACAGTCCATCGAACCGCTGCAACGCCGAGGCGCGAATGCCGCCGCCCGGAATCTTCACAGATCTCGCTACCCTAGCGCCATGATCGCCAGGCATTTAGCGGTTATTCTGACCGTCTCCATGCACATAGTGCAGATACGTCGCCGAAATCTCCGAGCGACGTACAATGCCGATCAATCGCGGCGCCGTCTCTTCGTCCACCAGCGGCAGCTCAGGCTGGTCATTTTCGACAAACAGTTCCAGCGCCCGGTCGAGCCGGTCGTTGAGACGCAGCGGCGTGACGTCGGTGCGCATCAGATCGACGGCCAGCACGAACGATTGCAGGTGCGGCGATTGCGAGGCCAGATGGATTTCTTCCAGAGTGACGACCCCCAACAACCGGCCCGACGCATCGGTTACCGGCAAGGCCTGATAAGAAGTATTGCTGAATACGCTCAGCATATCGGCCAGGTGGTGGTCTGGAAGCACTGCAGGGACATTCTGTGCCGGCTTCACGAATTGCCCGACCTTCACGCCGGTAAGCACCTCGCGAATATAATCTCCCTGATGCGCGGGAGAACGAGATCGGTTTTCGACTTGCGAGCTGTAGATCGACTGCTCGTCGCTGAACACGAATGCCAGCGTGCAAACCCACAGCGCAGGAAGCAGCAAGTTGTAGTTGCCGGTCAGCTCGCTGACCATGACCAAGGTCGAAAACGGAGTTTTGGCGGCCGCCGCGAAGAAGCCGGCCATGCCCACGATCACGAAACTGGAAGGATGCGGCGTGAACTGCGGCCAGAGCCTGTGCAGCACGATTCCCAACGCGCCGCCGCCGCAGCCGCCGATAACCATCGACGGCCCGAACACGCCCCCCGAGCCTCCGCTGCCGATCGTCAGCGAGGTCGTCAGGATCTTGCCGAGCGCCACGGCCAGCAAGACCAGGGCGAAGAACAAGCTCGGGTCCTCGCCGCCCGGTTGGGTCATGGCGTCCTGCAAGACGCCGTAGCCAAACGACAATACATTGAGCGTCTGCTCATCGCCCAGCGCAAAGTACAGGCCCAGCCCCAACGCGGCGCTGAGCAAAGCGCCCACGGCCGGTTTGAAATGGGGCAGGATCTTGAGCTGGTGAAACAGATGCGTCAGGCCGTAAAACGTGCGAGTGTAGACCGCCGCCAGCACGACCATGAACGCCGCCAGCAACGAGTAGGCAATCAACGTCGCCGGATTATGGAACGATAACGTCTCGAGCAATTCAGGCGAGAGGGCGAAAAGCGGCTGCCAGCCGAAGACCAAACCGAACGTGGAATAAGCCAATACGCTCGCCATGCCCGCCGGAATGATCGCTTCCGATTCGAAATCGGGGGAACTGTAGAGTACTTCGGCGGCAAACAGAGCGCCGGCCAGCGGCGCTCGAAAGATGGCGGCCACGCCGGCGCCCATTCCGGCCGCCATCAGCGTCCGACGATCGATCGGCCGCAACCGCAAGGAGCTGCCCAGGTAAGAGGCGAATCCGGCGCCAATCTGCGCAATCGGCCCTTCGCGTCCTCCTGAGCCGCCGGTCCCCAACGTGATGGCGCTGGCCACGATCTTCACCAAGGGCACGCGCGGCCGGATGTAGCCTTGCTGGTGATGATAGGCGTCAATCGCCGCATCCGTGCCGTGCCCTTCGGCTTCCGGCGCCAGCGAATAGACGAGCAGCCCGCTCAACGCGCCGCCAATGGTCGGCACGAGCAACAGCATCCAGGGTTGAAACGGCCGCGTAGTGTCCTTCAACATGGGCGGCTCGCCGCCGGGAGCATGCGGGCGGTAACCGGCCGCCTCGTCGAGAGCATAGTGAGAGACAACCTGACAGGCTGAAAAGAACACGATTGCGCCGATCCCCGCAATCACGCCCACGAGCATCGACAACAACATGAGCCGCGCTTGCGAGCGCAACCGCTTGCGGCTGATAGCCCAAAACTCGGGAAACCATCGCAGCGGATGCGAAGGAATTGGGCGACTGCTGTGCGGTTCCGGCACTTTTTCTGAAGGCTCCCTTCGCTTAAAAATGTCAGGTAGCGGGACGGCTGGCGCCTGTCGACGCTCGTTGGCGTCGAGCGTCCGTCATCGGGCGGCTTTGATGCGTCGCTGCTTGCGATACGACGATTCGCCTTCGCAAGCCGCCGCAAGTAATGCCGCCTGGCGCCAGCTTCGCCCCCATATTAACAAATTCTCGCGATTCATGATATTGGGGGAAGCCTGTTTCTCCGCAGCGACCGAATGCGAGCAGCATTTACGCGTCTCCGGGATCTGTAGTACGCTTTCAGCGGCTCAGCGTCTCATGGGCGAGCGCGAATGCTCGCTCCGCACGTCGCGATCCGCCGCCCGAAAGCCTTAAGGGAGTGCAAAATTCCGATGACGGCGCCCTTCGTTCCTCAAAGAGTGTTTTTCACCAAGGGCGTCGGCCGCCACCGGGACCACTTGCAGAGCTTCGAGATGGCCTTGCGCGACGCCGGAATCGAACATCTGAACCTGGTCATGGTGTCGTCCATTTTGCCGCCGCATTGCAAGACGATCACTAAAGACGAAGGCATTCGCCTGCTGGCGCCCGGTCAGATCGTGCACGCCGTGATGGCCCGCATCGCCGCCAACGAACCGCATCGCCTGTTGGCGGCCTCGGTCGGCGCCGCCATCCCCGCCGATCAGGACGGCTACGGCTACCTTTCAGAGCACCATGCCTTCGGCGAGACGGGAGAAAAGGCCGGCGAATGCGCCGAGGACATCGCGGCGCAGATGCTGGCCACGCGGTTGGGCATCGAGTTCGATCCGAACAAGGATTGGGACGAGTTGCGGCAAGAATTCAAAATGTCGGGCAAGATCGTCAGGACTCGCAACATCACCCAAAGCGCCGAGTGCGATAAGAACGGGCTCTGGACAACGGTCCTGGCCGCTGCGGTGTTCTGTCCGTAACGCCCTTGGCTGTTGTGAGTCAACGGCCGAGGCCGAACGTGCGCGAGCACCCTCTCCCGCTCCTCCTGGCCCCGAGACGCCCGCTCTACGGGGACGCGGAAACCGTCAAGCGGCCGTTCCCGCGGCCATGCTCCTCGCTCAACGAATGGATCGCGTCGAGTACGTCGATCGGTATCGCCAGGACGACCGTGTTCGAGGCCGTCGGCCCCAGCCCGTCAATCGTCTGCAGGGTTCGCAATTGCATGGCGCCGGGGCTGGCGGACATGGTCTTGGCCGCGGCCGCCAGGTTGCTCGCCGCTTCGCGGTCTCCTTCGGCTTTGGTGATCGTCGCTCGTTTCTCGCGCTCGGCCGACGCCTGACGTGACATCATCTTTTTCAGTTCTTCCGGCATGTCGATGTCCTGAATGCGGATGCCGGTCACCTCCAGCCCCCAGCCTTCAATATCCTTCTCGACGTTCTCTTCGATGGTTTTGCCGATCGCCTCGCGCTCCACCAGCAGTTGATCCAGCGTCATTTGACCGATCACGTCGCGAAGCGACGTCTGCGAATACTGTGAAATCGCATAGCGATAGTCTTGCACCTTGATGATTGCGTCGGCCACATTGTCGACTTTGAAGAACAGCACGCCGTTGATCGTGACGGGCACGTTGTCCTTCGTGATCACCTGCTGAGCGGGAATGTCGGCGGCCCGGATGCGAATATCGACCAAGCGGATCTGGTCCACCAAAGGAACAATCAAGAACAAGCCGGGCCCGCGAACCGCGTGGAACTTGCCTAAGCGAAACACGACGGCCTGTTCCCACTGCGCCGCCAGCTTGATGCTGGAAGCGACGACGACGTCGCCGACGAGCCAGACCACCATGAACAGCGCAGCCAGCGCGGGCGCGCTCGCCGCCAACGGCAGCGCCAACGCGGCCCCGACGATGAACAAGACAACAAACGCCAAGCCGGAAATGTAATTGACCATGGCCAACCTCCGCATGGGTGAAGCAAACCGCCGGGTTGAAGCGAAGCCAAGACGCGGCTCTGGCCCGCCCGACCTCGTTTCGCGTCGCGCCGCAACGTTCACACAAGCACGCGCCGCGCCGTTTTCGCGAATTCCGGCGCCACCGGCCCAACCACGGGCGTGCAGCGTGATCGGCGGGCTCCTCCCCTTCGGCCTTGGCTCTCAAATCCCAGCCGGACCGCCGCACAAGACCGTGCCGTGCAGCACAGGCGCGCCCAAAAGGCTCACCTGACAAGCTCCTCGCACGTCGCCCGCCTGTCGCAGCGAACCATGGCAGTCTACTTCGCACCGGACGCGCTGACCTGGCCCAAGATCTCCAGCGTTTCCTGCCGACGCGGCCATCCATCGCGAGAAAGCGTCAGGGCCGCTTTCAGTTCCGCCGCGCCGCCCGCCTGGTCATTTGCCCGCAAACGGAAGATTCCGAGCAAGAAATGGACGTCTGGGCTGTCGGGGCACTGGCGGATCGCCTCCTCCAGGACTCTCGCCGCCTTCCTGGAATCGCCGGCGTTGAGGTGCAGCGTCGCCCGCTGGACGTGGGCGGGACAATAGGTCGGGTCGAGCGCCAGCGCCGCCTCGAAGCAGGCCTCGGCCTCTACCGGCTTCTGCTGTTCGGCATACGTCACGCCCAGTCCCACATACGTTTGCGGATCGACGTCGGGCGGCGGATGCGCCCAGCGCTCCCACTCCGCATAGAAATAAAGAATCGGTTCACGTTCGGTGGTGAACACATGAGCCGCCGGCAGTAGAAGAGTCGCCGCGGCCGCCCACGGCAGCGCGAACCGCAGCAGGCCGGCCTGGTGGCGGGCGCATAGCAGGATGCCTGCCAAAGGCAGCGGAACCATCACGCACAGCGTGCGGTGAATGTCGGACGCAACAACGAGCCCGACGGTCAGAATGGCGACCAGGGCCAGGGTCAGCATCCCGACCAGAAACCGGCGCCCCGCCCGCCATAGCAGCCAGAAAAAGATGACCGCAAAAAACCATCCGGCGCGAATCGCGATCCAAATTCCTTCAACGCAGCGCCAGGGCGAATACCCGGCCAGTCGGCTCCAATTCAGGTGCTCTGCGACATAAACGCTCGTTTCGCCTGTGCCTCGCTGCGCCCAGAGCAGCCGCAGCCCTACGTAAGCCGCCGTGCTCCCCACGGCGATAGCCGCATCGATCGCCCAGTCCTTGGCTGGCCGGCGATCGGAAGGCCCGTCGTCGAACGAACGTATCAACAGGCAGAGCGGCAGGCCCAGCAGAAACCGTTCGTCGATCCAAGGGACCAGCAAGCAGCAGGCCGCAAACAGCACTCGCGATCGGAAGAAGCTGGCTGCCAGCAATCCGGCGATCATCCACGAATCAAAATAGGCCAGCCACCCGGTCGACACAAAGAACCAAGGGCTTGCCCCTAAGACAATTGCCGTCAGAAACGCCCACCGCCAGTCGCCCGTGCGGCGGACGATAAGCGCTGCAATCAAGCCTAACGTGAGCAGACATCCGACAAGCGGCATGAGTAGGTACATTGCCCTGGGCAAATTCAGGAAATGCCAGACAAACGGGAATAGCAATCGCCAGGCGATCGGTCGGCCGATGGGATCCGTAACGGCGGCGAAAGGATCGTCTAGTTGGGCAAGACTGCTATGCGCTCGGCGCACTTCAGCGGTTTGCGCCGCTGGCGGAACGCCGATGCCGGTCAGATGGGGCAGGTAAATCCCTCGCCACAAGACGAACTTGGGGCAGTAGAAAAACAGAATGATGGCCGCCGCAACCAGGCTGCTGAGCGCAAGCTGGACGAGTCGCCTCGTCCCGCTCGCCTCGCGAAAGTCGAACCAGGTCGGAGCCGAGGCTTTCGCCGGCGATGACTTAGCCTGTATTGCCCGCACTTGCCCCGCGTCCGAAAGCCCCAGGTGATTGCGCCAAATCCCGATCGGTCCTTAGAATCCGCACGATACATGCAAAGGACCGAAGCGTATTCAGTTAGTTTAGTCGCTGCATGCCGCCGCCAAAAGGGCTCGCTTGAATTCTCGTCCTCCGGCGACTAGAAGGGAAATATCCGTGCTCAAAAGACGTTCGGTTGGCAGCAAGACCTCGCTTTCGCGTCCCGCGACGGCCACGAGCCGCGTCAGGCACTTTCACATGGAATTCTCATGCCGTCCGTCGCATTGATTACCGGTTCCGCAGGACTGATCGGCGCTGAGGCATCCCGGTTTTTCGCCCGGCAAGGCTACGAAGTGGCGGGCGTCGATAACGACTTGCGCAAGACCTTTTTCGGCGAAGACGCCTCGACGACCTGGAGCCGCAGAAGGCTGGAAGAGGAAATCCCGGCCTATCGCCATCACGAGCTCGACATTCGAGATCGAGAGGCGATCGAACGGCTGTTCGAAACTTATTCCAGCGATATCCAGGTCGTCATTCACACGGCGGCCCAGCCGTCCCACGACTGGGCGAGTGCTTATCCTCACGTCGATTTCGCCGTGAATGCGGGCGGCACGCTTAACCTCCTGGAAAGCACGCGGCGGTTCTGCCCGCAATCGGCGTTCGTCTTCACTTCCACGAATAAAGTCTACGGCGACCGCCCAAACGAACTGCCGCTGGTCGAGCAGGAAACGCGTTGGGAAGTCAAACCGGGACATCGCTTCGCCGAGCACGGCATTGACGAAACGATGTCGACCGACCAGACCATGCACTCGCTGTTCGGCGCTTCCAAGCTGGCGGCAGACTGCCTGGTGCAGGAGTACGGACGTTATTTCGGGCTGAAGACCGGCTGCTTTCGCGCCGGCTGCCTGACCGGTCCGGGACATTCCGGCGTCAAGCTGCACGGCTTCCTCTCCTACCTGGCCAGGTGCTGCATGACCGGCGCGGAGTACACGGTGCTCGGCTATCAAGGCAAGCAGGTCCGCGACAATCTGCACGCCGCCGACCTGGTCAACATGTTCTGGCACTTCTGCCGGCAACCGCGGCCCGGCGAGGTTTACAATGTAGGCGGCTCGCGCCACGCGAATTGCTCCATGCTTGAAGCCATTCGCTTATGCGAAGAGCTGACCGGAAAGAAACTGAAGTCGGCGTACCACCCGACGGCTCGCACCGGCGACCACATCTGGTACGTCAGCGACGTACGCAAGTTTCAGCATCACTATCCGGATTGGGCGTTCGCCTACGATCTCAATCGAACGCTGGAGGAGATCGTCGATGCGATTGCGGCAAGGCTTTGACCCGGCCCTGATGCAAGATCGCGAAAAACCAGGACGACGGAACCGAGGTACGCATCATTGAGTTTCTCCAGCATTCTCATCGCCGGCGGCGCCGGGTTCGTCGGCTCTCAGCTTGCCTGCCGCCTGAAGCAAGCTGGCGCGCGGCGAGAAATCATCGCCCTTGACAACTTGAAACGCCGCGGCAGCGAATTGGCCTTGCGCCGGCTGCGCGCAGCCGGCGTGCAGTTCTTGCATGCCGACGTTCGCTGCACGGACGATCTGCATGATCTTCCGGATTTCGATCTGCTCGTCGACTGCGCCGCCGAGCCTTCCGTCGCAGCCGGCCAGCGCTTGCCCGCCAAGGTGATCGACGTCAACTTCATCGGCACGTTGAACTGTCTGGAGGCGGCCCGCCGGCGAAGCGCCGCGTTTCTACTTCTGAGCACCAGCCGCGTCTACCCGATCCAGGCGCTCAACTCGCTCCCCTACCGCGAAACCGACGCACGATTCGAGTGGACCGCTGCGACGGAGGAACTGCCGGGTTTTTCCGCGGCAGGCATCGGCGAGGAGTTCTCGCTGACCGGCGCCCGGTCGATCTACGGCACGAGCAAGCTGGCTGCGGAAATGCTCGTCCAGGAGTACGTTTACAATTACGGCATGCAAGCGCTGATCAACCGTTGCGGCGTGCTGGCCGGACCGTGGCAAATGGGCAAGACGGACCAGGGCTTCATCGTGCATTGGGTCGCCAGCCACTACTTCGGCAAGCCGCTTCAATATCGCGGCTACAACGGATCGGGGAAGCAGGTGCGCGACGTGCTCCACGTCGCGGATCTCGTCGAACTCGTAGAAAAGCAATTCGCCGCGTCAAACGCGTGGGACGGCCGCGTCTACAATGTCAGCGGCGGAAATGCGTGCTCCATCTCGTTGCTGGAACTGACCCGTATGTGCCAATCGATTACCGGACGCCGGGTTGACGTTTCCGGAGTCGCCGAAGAAACCAGCGCCGACGTTCGCATCTTCATCGGCGACTCGCGCAAAGCCCGCGAAGACTTCCTCTGGCGACCGGCCCGCACCCCCGCCGAGACGATAAGCGACATTTGCCAATGGATTGAAGCCCATCATGAAGAGCTGCGCCCGATCCTAGGCGCCTGACGCACCCCGGACTGCTGCTGGAACCTTGTCCGCCCCACGGTCTTGCATGAAACTTTCGCTCGTCATTCCCGCGTGCAACGAGGCGCAGAACATCGGCAAGTGCCTCGATGAACTGCGAGAAACCCTCGCTGAGCAGCACGGCATTCCCTACGAGCTGATCGTCGTTGACGACAACAGCGTCGACGAGACGGCGGCGGTCGTGGAACAACGGCGGCAATCCGACGCGCGAATTCGTCTGGTGCGCCGCACGCCGCCGGGCGGTTTCGGCCGTGCCATTCGCTCGGGGCTGGAGCAGATCAGCGGCGACGTCGTGGTCATCTACATGGCGGACATGTCGGATGACCCCGCGGACGTCGTGGCCTACTACGAGAAGATTGTGGAAGGTTACGATTGCGTCTTCGGTTCGCGGTTCATGAGGGGCGCGTGGGTCGAGCAATACCCTCCGCTGAAGCGGATCGTCAATCGGATCGTGAACCGGGCCGTGCACCTGCTGTTCTGGTGCCCCTTCAACGATCTGACCAACGCCTTCAAGGCCTATCGCGCCGGCGTGATTCGCGACTGCGGGCCCTACCGGGCCAGCCATTTCAATATCACGCTGGAGATGTCGCTGAGCGCGCTGATCCGCCGCTACCGGATCGCACAGATTCCGATCCGCTGGTACGGGCGCACCTGGGGAAGCTCCAAGCTGCGCCTGCGCGAGATGGGCAGGAAATACCTCTGCACCGTGCTGATGCTGTTCTTCCAGAAGCTGTTAATCAGCGACGACCTGCTCGCCGAGCGACGAGCCGCCGAAAAACCGCTCGATCGAGAGCCGATTGGCTCGTAACTGCCCGCGTGTCGCTTCCGGGCAGGAACGCCCGACCGTCTGCTCAGGCCCCTTGGCGTGGAAAGAACGCTCTTTGCCGCAAGCGGCTGACCTGCACTGCAATCGGAGACTGCGACGCCCCGTTCCCGCCTCAAACCGGACGACGGGAGTTGAGAAAAGTCCTTGCCCGCGTGGGAAAATGCCGCGACAAGACGCGTAACCGGGTGATTTTCCTATTCCAATAATTTTGATTGCGCTTTAGGAAACGCCGACGAACATTACGTCGACGGACGTACGCCCCGCTCTCGAGGCGAGGAGCGAGAGTTGCTAACGCAATGTGCACTGCGCCGCAGCGCATTGTGCAGTCGCTCGCCAAGCTTTCCGCCTTAATGGGCGAACTTGTAGCGCGTGCATGAATGCCCGCTCCTGCAGGCGGCGTCAGGGCATTTTGACGCCTTCTCGTCGTCGCTGGTGCGTTCGTTCATACTGGGCCCGCGAAGCGCTTTCTGGCGGACATGGCCCCCGACAGGAGCAATCATGAATTACAGCGATGCGCAAGTGTACGTCGTCGATGGCGATCGGGAGACAAGCGATGCGTACTGCGGCTGGCTCGAAGCGACGGGACTGAACGTCACGTTCCACCGCTGCGGCGAGAGCTTCCTGCGGGAATACCGACCTGAAACGCCCGGCTGCGTCGTCTCTGAATTGATTCTGCCTGATCGGGGAGCGGTCGAGCTGCTGCAAATGACGGCTCTGAGGCCGCCAGGCATTCCCTTCATCATCATTACCGCGTATGCCTCGGTGCCGTTGGCGGTGCAGGCCATGAAAGCCGGCGTATTCTCTTTCCACGAGAAGCCGATTAGCGAATATCGATTGTTGCAGTCGGTCCAAACGGCGCTCGACGCCAGTCTTGCCCAAAGTAAAAAGCAGGCGGCGCTGGCGGCGATGCTCAGAGGGCTCGATAAACTGTCGCAGCGAGAACGTCAGGTGCTCGACTTGCTGGCGGCGTTCCAACCGGTCAAGCAGATTGCCAAGCGCCTGAGGCTCAGCGTCCGCACGATCGACTATCATCGCGCCAAATTGTTAGAAAAACTGGAGATGGGTAGCGTTCCCGAACTGACCCACTATTACTTGATTTCGGGGGCGGCCACACAAACATCGCTGCCGGAACCGGAGATTCCAGTCGTTGTGTGAGGGAGCCGCCCCTGGTTCTTATTCGAATGTCGGGATCGAAGGTCAGATCCGAGCTTCTCCCGCCGATCGCGGCGATTCGAAACGAAAAGTAATATTCTGCCGCAGACGCCGCAACACATACCCTGACGGGAAGGCGTTCAAGGTTTCACTTTTCCCGAACGCCTAGGAAAATCTCTCATGTCACTGGGAGCGCGGCAAGTTATATGTCGGCCGGCGGCCTCAAATTTCGATTTACATGCAAGCGTAGCGGCAGTGTGAGATTGCCGTGAGGGGCTTTTCGGCTGGTCGTGGCATCCCCGGCGGAATAGGACTTTTAACCCGCCGGCTACGGCATGGGGAATTTACCTACAGGGAACAGCTAAAAGCCTCTTGACTTGCAACTAGCGACAAGCGATATAGTACGTTCCGGTGGCCCCGCAATCTCTGGGGGTAGCAAATCATGTCGACGTCCATCGCCGCTTGCGACGGTCCGCCGGCGGCCACGGTATTCATAGTCGATGACGATCCAGTCGTGCGGCGAGCCGTACAGTTACTGGTGCGATCGATCGGCCTGGCTGATGAGTGTTACGCGACAGCTCACGATTTTCTTCAACAATACGATCCGAGCAG
>DASZUP010000533.1:0-2600 GCA_035547635.1 Pirellulales bacterium | reverse complement strand
CGAAGAAGCCTTTGTGTTGCTCTCCTACTTTGACTTTTACGGGCGTCCAATCGCCGTCTCTGGCGTTGGCGATGACGTAATCGTCGAGTCCGACGTGCAGCAGCGCCTCGGCAGGCACGATGATCGTTTTCCGGTCGTTGGTTCCCAGCCCTACCTCGGCAAACATTCCCGGCCGCAATAGCTCTTTGGGATCGCTTAGTTCAAACAGCACGCGCATCGTACGACGCTCGCCTAACAGCAAGGCGCTCAGCGATTCGACGTGCGCTTCAAAGGACCGGTCCGGATACGCGAAAAATCGCACCGCGCATTCCTGGTCTTCGTGAACTTGCGAAACCATCACCTCCGGGACATTGGCGACAACCAGCACCATGTATTCGACCGCACGTCCCAAGACCTCCGCTTCAATGCCGGACTGCGAGAGGTCTCGCTCGAGGCCCGCGCGCGTCTTCATGGCGACCAGGAGCGTCGACTGGGCGCTGAAGACGTCTTTTTCTCCCTGAAGCTGAGCTTTCAGCAATTCGGCTTTGGCCGCCTTCACGGACCTTTCTGGGGTGCTGCCGGTCTTGATTAGCGTTTGCAACCGCTGCGCGCGTTCTGCGAGATAGCCCGTTTCCGCCTTGACCAGTTCCTGAGTTTTGGCCAATTGATTCTGTGCGAATTCGACTTCACCCGTCGTCCGCACCCAATCTGAGTAGGTGTTTGCCAGTTCGCCGTTGCTGAACTGCCAACGATCTTCGATCGGCTCGTTGCCCGCACAAATGCGCGCCAGGATTGATCCGCTGACCGTCAGCCGGGGGAAACAAATGTATTCCGGCTTAACGCGCAAAAACGTGAGGTGCTTGCGAACCGCCGCGTGGTCCTCAATCAAGATCTTGCCATTCGACAACACCCGGACGGTCTCCGGCGTTGTGTGTGAAACGGGCGTGATCGCCGCTTCCGATACAGCGGGAACATGCGGCCGCACGAGCCAGAAGATCGCGCAGCCTATGCCGGCCGTGGCGGCGAGCATCCAGACGTGACGCATGCCGGTTGCGATTTTCTTTGCATTCATAATCGCCTCTCAAAGCGTCAGGAACCCCACGGACTCCGCGATGAGCTAAGGGGCTAAAGCTGTCGTTTCGCTGGCGTCTCGGAGTATAAGCAGGGATGGAGTATAGCCATTTAAGCGTTTGGATCGCCACAGCAATCGTCGAGAGCGGCAACAATCGGATAGGCTACGCGGACGCGGGTTCGCAGCGGTCCAATTCGACTTGCCACGAGGTCCGACGAATTTGACGAATTATTGGAAGGGGCGTTCCGGCGCGCCCCCCCTGGGCTCTGAGGCGATAACGGCTGTTGCTGACTGTTAATATAGGAGCCCCGGATATGAGTGCAAGGGATTGCGAACTGCCCCCCTCATCGGGGCTGGCGTAAGCCCCGGCAAGCTCACGGCAGCAAGCGATAGCCGACGGCCGTGTTGAGCTGCAGCATGCTGCGGCGGCGGCGAATGAGCGTATCGCGGTAATGGCGGACGACTTCATTGCGGTCGCGCAGCGCGATAAGATACTCGACCGTGCTGCTGCGGCCCGCCTCGTAGTTCTGATAGGCGAGCGCTCGGGCGCGTTCGGACGCGGGCAGGATGGTCCGCTCGATCCGCTCGACGGCCTGCTGGCTGACTTGGTATTCCAGCAGCGCGCTTTCGACTTCAGCCGCCGTCTCACGCTCGATGGCATCCAAGGCGGTCCGCGTCTGCAGCACGTTCAGTTCGGAGCGCCGGATCTCGCCTTGGTTGCGGTCGAAAACCGGGATCGAACCCATCAGCCCCAAGGAAAAGCTCGTTGCGTTGAGCTTCCCGATCGGTCCGTTGTTCTGGAACACAAACGGCGAGTAGACGACGAACACGTCTTCGATGCGCTCCTTTTTGGCGACCCGTGCGTCGGCTTGCGCGCGGCCGATGCCCAGACGGAAGGCTTGCACGTCGGGGCGGTTGTCGAGCGCCATTTGCACCAGTTCGTCGTCGCCAGGCAACTGCGCGGCCGGCGGCCGGAGCCGGCCGCGCAGTTCGAGTTGCTCCGTATGCTCGCGCGGAATGTCCAACAGCGCTCCCAGGCGGTGCTTGGCGCGAAGCAGTTCGATCCGCGATCGGTCAACGTCCAGCCGGGCCGTCTCGTATTGGACGGCCAGGTTCAACCGATCTGACTCGCTGACGGCGTCTCCTTGAGTTCGCTCCCGCGAGGCTTCGTGCAGGGCCTTCGAGCCCGCGAGGCTGACTTCGGCGTATCGCAACGTTTCTCTCGTCACGATCACGTCGGTGAAGGCCAGATACAGCTCGTGCAAGGCCAGCCGCGCGGCGTTTTGGTACTGCGCCTCCAGTACGTGCGCGGCGCGAGAGGCCGCTTCGGTGCGTGCGCCTCGCTTGTTGTTGACGTCGACCGGCTGGACGAGCGTCGGCGTGTACTCGACTGCGCCGAATCGGTCGGGAGAATAGGCCTGATAGGGAACGTTCGAGGCGGAAATGAAATACAGCGGGTTGGCGCGGAGACTGGCCGTGAGCACGTCTGCGCGGGCCTGGGGAATCTCGTAGCGCTTCGCGCGCAGGTCCGCGTTGTTGCACATCAGAT
>DASZUP010000532.1:0-12669 GCA_035547635.1 Pirellulales bacterium | reverse complement strand
GGCGATTTATCGCTCGATTGCCGTTTGCAGACCCAAAGCAACCAGGGCGAGGCGATGCTGTCGCTGGTCAAGGGGGGACGCATCTTCACCTGCCGCATCGATCTGGCCAGCGGCCAGGCCTCGCTGTCCATCGCGGGGAGCCCGGCCGATCCCGCCCACGAGAAACCGTTCTCGGCCACGGTGCAAACTCCGGTGCGGGGCCCCGGTTCGCATCGCGTCGAGTTCGCCAATGTCGACGACAAGCTGTTTCTCTGGGTCGACGGCAAGTCGATCCCGTTCGACGGAGAATTCGGTCCGCTCGAGAATCTCGTTCCCACGACCGAAGATCTGGCGCCTGCCCGGGTCGGCTCGCACGGGGCGGCATTGCAGGTCTCCGACCTGCGCGTGCGGCGGGACGTTTACTACACCGATCCGCAAGCTGACGGCGGGCCGGCGCCGCTGGGCGTGCGGGATTTCTTCGCCGATCCGCGCCATTGGGGCGAGTTCGAGCATCTGATCGGCGTGGCTTACGTGCTCGGCGACGGCGAATACCTGATGCTGGGCGATAACAGTCCGCAAAGCAAAGACAGCCGGCTATGGCTGCACCGTGGCGCGGACGGACGCCAGGAGTACTACGTGAAGCGCGATTTGATGATCGGCAAGGCGCTGTTCATCTACTGGCCGCATTCGCTGGATCATCTACCCAAGACGGACGTCTGGTTCCCGCTGTTCCCTAACTTCGGGCGGATGGGCTTCGTACGCTAAGCCTCTCAGCTCGAGATCGTTGGTCGCTGTTGTTTTCAGGTCGTTGTTATCAGGTCAGGGAGGACCGATGAGCGCCGCAGTTCTAAGCGTCCACGGACTCGTGAAAATCTACGGTCGGCGTCGCGTCGTCGACGGGGTTGAGTTTAACGTCGAGCAGGGAGAAATCGTCGGACTGCTGGGCCCCAACGGCGCCGGCAAGACGACCAGCTTCCGCATGGCCTGCGGCATGATCGAGCCGAACGCCGGCAAGGTCGTGCTCAACGGGCTCGACGTGACCAAGTGGCCCATGTACCGCCGCGCACGCGAAGGAGGCATGGGCTACCTGGCGCAGGAATCGAGCGTGTTCCGCAAGCTGACCGTCGAAAAGAACCTGCTCGGCATGATGGAGATGATCGGCATCGATCGCAAGACGCGCAACCGCCGCTGCGACGAACTGCTCGACCAATTCAAAATTACCAAGCTCCGCAAGTCGCTGGCCATGTCCCTTTCCGGCGGCGAGCGGCGCAGGTTGGAGATCGCCCGCTGCCTGGTCTCCAATCCACGGCTGATTCTGCTCGACGAACCGTTCACGGGCATCGACCCGGTGACGATCGCCAGCATTCAGGACATCATCCGCTCGTTGCGAGACGCAGGCATCTGCATCCTGATTACGGATCACCAGGTGCGCGAGACGCTGCAGATCACCGATCGCAGTTATGTGATCCGCGCCGGCCAGGTTCTCTGTCACGGGCGCCCTAAGGAAGTGCTGGCCAACCCCGAAGCCCGCAAGTACTACTTCGGCGAAGGCATGGAGGTCGGCCTGACCGGACACAACGCGGCCTGACAGGCCGCTACTCTTCGTCCTGGTCCTTGAGACCCAGACGCGTCAGCCAGCGGCCGCGCTGCGGCTTTTTGGACTTGCCGCCTTCGCCGGGAGCGCCGTCGCTCTCCTGCTCGGCTTGCTGCTGCTGGATTTGCCGTTGCCGCTCTTCCAGTTCGACGCGTTCTCGCGCGATCTTGGCCCGCTGCACCGACATTTCCACCTCGGCCTGCCGCAGCTTTTCTTCCCATTCCTTTTGCAGTTGTTGCAGCCGCTCGCGTTCGGCCGCCACCACTTCGTCTTGATTGAGCAACTCGGCGATGGCCTGGGCGCCGACGGCCATCCCGCCGATGCTGTCGGACTGGGCTTCGAGCAACTGCTTGAGTTCGGCGATCTCCTGATCCTTGACGGCAATCACCGCATCGGTCTTGGCAATGACGTCGCGGATCTTGAGCCGCTCGGTCTTTTGCTCTTCGTCCTCGTCATCGGCTTCATCTTCGTTTGCTTCAAGGGCCGCCAGGAGCCGCCGTTTTTGCGCCTCCCAATCCATACCGTCGCCGGACGCAACTGGCGCCGCGTGTGCGGCGGCGCGTCCGCCGCTGGACGCCTGCCTTTCCAACTCGGCGTTTTTCTTCTTCAACTCGCGGACGTCATCCATGGCCAACTGGTAGCGGCGCTGCATGTCGGCCAGTTCCTTGGCCGCGTCGCCCTCGTCGCCGCTTTCCGCCGCGCGGCTTTCCGCGTCGGCAAGCTTTGCTTCGGCCTCTTCCAGGCGCCTGGTCAAACGTTCTTGCTCGGCCAGCAGCTCGGCGGTTTGCGAATCATTGCCGCTGGACCGACTCGCCTGATCCGTCAATTGGCGTTCCAGTTCGGCGCTGCGCTGCTGCAACTCGTTCAATTCGACCGCCAGAACGTCGGCTTCGGACTGCCGCGTCTGCGCTTCGGCCAACTGCCGCTCGACGTCTGTCAGCCGCGTTTGGGCCTCCGTCAGTTGGGCTTCGGCATCGGCCAGTTTCGCTCGGACATCCGCCAGTTGCGCGGCGAGTTGATCGCGGTCGGCGGCCAACTCCGCGGCTTGCTCGCCCGTTTGCCGCGCCCGCTCCTCTTGCTCGACCGCCTGGCGTTCCAGCTCGGCGCAGCGCTGGCGGAAGTCGTTCAGCTCCTCGGCCAGGGCGCCCGCTTCTCCCAGCTCGTCTCTTGCGCGCTGAAGATCGGCTCGCTGCTGCTCGATTTCTCTCAGGTGCTTCTCGCGCTGCTGGTTGAACTCCTGCGCGATGCGGCGGCGCTGGCTCTTGGTTTGCGACCGCGCATCTTCAACCGCTTCGCACTGCCGTTCCAACTCGGCGGTCTTTTCCTGCAGCCGCTGGCGCTGCCGCGCCAGCTCTTCGACGTCGGCTACGTAATCGTGGCGCTGTTGTCCCAGCGAGCGTTCTTCGCCGCGCAACTTGGCGCGGGCCGCTTCGAGCTCTTCGCGATGTTGCGCCAGCGTCGCTTGCTGCTCCGCCAGCGTCTGCTGGTTCCGGGCAAGCTGGTCATTAAGATGGGCGATCTGCGCCGCCAACTCGGCTTCGAGCTGGCTCAGCTTGCGCCGTCGAGCATCGACGAATTCATGCACTCGCTCCCGCTGCGCGGCCAGCGTTTGCGCAAAATCGTCGCTCCAGGAGACGCTGCTCGGCGTCGACGTGTCTGCCATGTTTCCAGATTTCAACGGCGTTCGAGGGGCAGGCAAGAGCATCGTCTCCGCGCCGCGGCTTCGGAACGATGCCGCCGCAATCGGAGAAGAGCGGCGCTTGGTTTCCTATATTCCTATAGGACATGGTCTTCAGGCGGTCAAAGCTCGATCCGGCCCAGGGCCGGTTATGCCGGCCATGACGGACGCCCGGCGCGGACGATGAGCGCCGAGAACGCACAGCAGATGGGACCGCTGCCGGGGAAGTGCTTCCCCGCGGGTTCTTACTGTCCGAACAATTCCACCGCCTGCACCAGGGTGGCCGCTATCTGCTCGCGCGTGATCACGCCCCGCACCTCTTTGGGGGCGAGATTCTCCGCACGGTCCGAAACCAGGGCCACGGCGGCTTCCTGCGAACGCATCTCCGTCACCACGCCGAACAACGTGAGTTGCGCGCCCACGCCGACATAATCGCGCCGGGCGACCTCGCCCAGCAGGGCGTCCGGCGCGTGTGTTTCCAACAGGCGCCAGACGTCATCTCTTGCGATGTAGCCCACGGTTTGCTCTCCCTCGGCGATCAAATAGCAGGAAATCGCCGGCTGCTCGCGCCTCAGCTCCGTCAACTGCCTCAGCGTGCCGGTCGCCGGCAGAATGACCAGGCCGGTGTCCATCAGATCTCCCGCACGCATCAATTGGTGGAAATTCGCCTGCAGTGCATCGGGCATGTGGTGGCCGCGGCGAGCCAGCTTCATGGTGTAGATGCTTTCGGCCGACAGTGCTTGCCGCACCTGGTAGCTGAGCGCGACCGTGATGGTCATCGGCACGATCACGTTGTAGTCGAGCGTCATCTCGAAGATCATCACGATCGCCGCCATCGCCGCCCCGGTGGCTCCTCCGACCAGGCCCGCCATGCCGGCGACTGCAAAGGCGGCGGGCATGGCGACCCACTGCGGGAAGACGCGGGCCAGCAACAACCCGTAGGCGCCGCCCAGAGTAGCGCCCAGGTAGAGCGCCGGAGAGAAGATACCGCCCGAGGCGCCTGAACCCAAAGTCAAGCAGGTTGCCAGCAGCTTCAGCCCGGCGAGCAACAATAAAAACCAGGGATTGCCGATCGTTCCGGAAAGGATATCCTGCACGGTCGAGTAACCGACGCTCTCGATGTAGTAATTCCCCGTCGTCGCCATCATCACGTAGATGCCGATGCCGACCAGCAGCATGCCGGCCCCGTGCCGCAGGTAGTAATTGCCCGGCAGGGTGTCGAAGAAATCCTCGAATGCGTAGATCGAGCGGATGTAGAGCGTGCTGACCAGCCCCATCAATACGCCCAGCACGACATAGAACAGCAGAGCTTCAGGATGCGTGACGTGCGACGAAAGTTCGTGAAACTGCGGAATGACAAACGACGGGTAGTCGCCGAAAACGACCCGCCCCACATACGTAGCCGTAGCGGTTGAAATGGCCACGGGAACGAGGGTTCGCACGCTCACCTCGTGCATCAGGATCTCCACGGCGAACAGCACGCCGCCGATGGGCGTGTTGAACGTGGCGGCGATGCCCCCGGCCGCCCCGGCCGCCACCAGCGTGATGCGCTGCCAGGCGGGCATGGGAATGACTTGCCCGAGCGTCGAACCGAACGACGAGCCGATCTGAATGATCGGCCCTTCGCGGCCTACGGATCCGCCGCTGCCGATCGACAGGGCCGAGGCCAGCGACTTGACGATCGCCACCACCGGACGAATGGCGCCGCGCTGGTAGTAAATGGCGTCCATCACCTCGGGCACGCCGTGGCCCTTGGCCTCGGGGGCGAAGTTCTTCACCAGAAACGCCACGCCCATCGCGCCTGCCACCGGCACGAGAATCACCCAGGGCCCCCAAGGGCTCGGCGCGGTATGGACGTTGGCGTCGTAATGAACCGAGAACTGACCGAGGAACATGAGATTATGAATCAAGGCGATCAGGCCGCGAAAGGCGACGGCCCCGACGCCGGCTATCGTTCCGACCAGCAAGGCCGCCAGCGAGAGCGAAGCGGGCCGGAGCGGAAGGCGGCGAAAGGGTGCGGAGTTGGACATAGGCTCGGGCCTCGCCGTACGGCATTTTTCCTGGATGGGATTTGATACAGAAGCCCTTGACCCGCGCGCAGCCTCTTGCGAAATGTCATATCTGGCCAGCCAGCGCGTCTCGGTCGCTGCGACTTGGCAAGCTTTCCGCGTCGGCCCTCTCCGCTCCGCTTGCAAACAGCATGCCCCCGGCGCACGTCTCCCCAGTTTACGGCTGGGACCCCGTTTTTGAAAACAGCGGCTGAACAGTCGCTCGCCGTTCCGCACGCCAGGAGCGGTTTTGGAATGCGGCGAGAATTCCCGTGAAGCACGTAAGCTAAGGTATTAGTAGACTGCTGCGGCGCGCCGCAGCCGGAGCGAGTCCGCACGACCAAGAACAAAAGGCTCCCCAAGCATGAATCGACGGCACTTCCTGGCCGCCGGCGCGGCCGCTGCCGCGGCGCACGGCCGTTGGCCGCGATGGAGCGTCGCAGCCACCCACGCGAACCCGTCCAGGCTGCGCCGCGGCGTCAACATCTGCGGGGCGGAGGCCGGAGTGCGGCAGACGTTCAGCAACGCGAATCCCGGCAGGGCGGAGATCGACTACACGTACAATTCCGAACAGACCATCGCCTATTTCGCGGATCAAGGCCTCACGCTGTTTCGCATTCCCTTTCGCTGGGAGCGCATTCAGCCGCGGCTGGGCGAAGAGCTGCACCAGGCCGAGTTGCGGCGTCTGCAGCAGTTCGTCGGTTGGGCGCGGAAGCACGGCTGCCGGGTGATTCTGGATGTGCAGAACTTCGCTCGCTATACGCTCGAAATTGCCGGCAAGCCGAGAGATTGCCTGATCGACGCGCTCGTCGACGGCCGGGTGCGAGTCACGCGAGAGCACTTCGCCGATCTTTGGTCGCAGCTCTCCGAGGCCTTCGTGGACGAACCGGCGATCGAAGCCTACGGCTTGATGAACGAGCCGCACGACATGGGCTCGTCGGATTGGAAAGCGATCTCGCAAAGGGCCGTCGATGCCATCCGCGCTCGCGGCGATCGCCAATGGATCTTCGTACCGGGCGACGGCTGGTCGAACAGCAATTACTTCCGCGACATCAACGGACCCCAGGCCTGGGTTCGCGATCCGCTCGGTCGCGTCGCTTACGAGGCGCACTGCTATTTTGATTACAACTACAGCGGCGCCTATCGGCTGAGCTACGAAGAGGAATTCAAACGCGACCCCGAGCTGGAACAGCGCGGCGGCAAGCGTCTGCAGCAATTCATCGAATGGCTGCGTGCCAACGAAGTGCGAGGCTTTCTGGGCGAGTTCGGCGTGCCTTCCGACTCGCGTTGGCTGCGGATCATGGAAGACTGTTTGCACACGCTCGACGCCGCGGGCATCGAAGGCTGCTACTGGGCCGCCGGCGAGTGGCTGGGCCTGTATCCGCTCTCGATTCAACCGGATGCGGCGCAACTTCGCAAAGACGGGATCGACGGCGACCGCCGGCCGCAGCTCGATTCGATGCTCGCCGGCCGCGAGGCGTGAGCGCCTTGCAGTAACAATCCGCGCATGACGTGATGACATTTCGTTTTGGCGGGCGGCGCCGTCCCAATAGCGAGTCGTCGCCCATACTAACCCGAAGCGCGAGCGAGGAGATTCAGGTTTCACCTCGCTTACGCGTCGGGTTGGTTTGGCGCAGACGCCAGAGCAACGGCCCGCCATGCCGCGATTCAACGTCTCGACGGCGTGACGGCCGACATCAGCGAATCTCGCAGCAGCCACCAGAGCAAGCGAGGTTGGCGCCGTGCCTGGGCCAGGCAGTACGGCAAATAGGCCTTTCCATAAGGCACGTAGAAGCGGACGGATATCTGCTCTTCCGCGGCGACCTCGAGTGCCTCGCGTTCCGGCAGCCCGTACAGCAATTCGAGTTGGCAGCGCGTGCCGGCGGCTTTTAAACGCCGCAGCGACTCGCCGGCCAGCCAGGCGTCGTGGCTGGCCACAGCCACATGACGCGCACGGCCCGCCAGGCGATCGATGATCTGCAAGAAGCCTTCGCGCATGTCCATCTCGGGGCAATCGGGATCAGTCCACTGTCCCTTGATCACGCGCACGGCAATTCCATGCGAGATGGCCGTTTCGACATCGTCCAGGCTGCGTCGCCAACGGCCGGGCACGGAACATCGCACATCAAGAGCGGCAGCTGTCGACGCCTCGAGGGCGGCCGTCCACATCTCGTCGGCCGCGTCGGTCCCGTGCGAGTCGAAATGGATCGGCACGCGCAACTCCCCGGCGCGAGCCAGCACTTCGCCTAGCAGTTCCTGCGATCCGCGCAAGGCGGGCAGTTTGATCGACAGGTACGCGTCGGGCGTCGCGGCAAGGGCGCCGAGCGCCGCCAGGTAATGATCGGCCACTTCCCGCGGAGTGTCTTCCGGGCCATCCCAGAAGCCAAGCGTCGCCTGAAACCCGCGCGAAGCCAAGCCCTGCGTCAGCCGCATAGCGTCGGCCAGTTCGGGCCCGGCGATATACGCTCGTGCGGCACGCTCGGCCAGCGGCATCAGACAACTCGAAGCGGTGCGGCGCAGATACGTTTTCAGGTTTTGCACTTGCCCCGTTCCTTGATTCCGGCGATGCATTTCCGACCGGCGTCGGTCGCCAGCGCCGCGAGACCTCGCAGGTTGGCCGGATAGGCGCGCAACGAAACGCAGGCCCGCTCGCAGTCGGTCCAGACCTGAATCCACGGCTCGACCGTGCCAAGCAGTTCGTAAGTGTGCAGCCCTTCGGCCACGGCGCGCTTGATTTGTTCGACCATCAACAGAATGCCCGGGCTGGCTCGCTGGAACTGAGGATCGTAGCCGACCTTCAGCACCCATAACGCACGGGCCTGCACCACGCTGAGCTGCATGGCCGCCGCCCGGCCGCCGATATGCAGCAAGCCCACTCGCAACATCCCCTGGCTGGCTGCGCGGCGGGCGTAGCGACGATAAAATCCGCCGCGAACCGGATCATGCGCCAAGGCGGTGCCGCGTTCGCCCTTCCACGAGCGACTTTCGATCTCGAAGGCGACGTCGAGCAAATGATCGACGTCGCGCGCGTCGGGATTCACGATCTCCGTCGAAACGTCGCCCAGCTCTTCTGCATGACGACGCGAGCGGCGAAAATCGGAGCGGCGGCGAGACGAGATTTTGTTTTCCGGCGTCGCCCAGCTTTCATCGAGCGGAATGTAAGGCGTATTGGCTTGCGGACGGCAAACCACCCAGCCGCGCCGGCCGTAGGCTTGACGGATGGCGGCGATCGTCGGAGATTCCGCCGGCACTCGGCCGAGGAACAACGGCAACCCGCGCCGCGCCAGCTCTTCGCTCAGGGCCAGCAACGAGGTTTCGTCTACGGCCAGCAGATCCGCCGGCTCGTACAGTCTCGCCAGATTCAACAGCTCCCAAGCGCCGCCTAGGTCACCCGGCAATTTGATCAGCGGCGCCACGGCCGCCAGACGCTCGCCCCGCTGAAAGCCGACAAAACGCAACTTGCCGCCCTGGCCGATCGTCGCCGCTGCGGCTTCAATCCAAGCGAACGATTGCATCGGGTTGGCCGCCTGCTCGTCGAGCAAGTTCCAGATTCGCTCCCAGAACGCCAACCCGCCGGCTTCTTCCAGCGTGAGAAAGCGTTCGGGAACAATTGCCGCCTTTTTCGTGGGCGGCGGAAGAGCATCGAAAGCGGTCGCCATATCAACCTCGTCAATCGCGGCGGTGTGCCAGCCGCCCTCAATATGCAGCTATCGGTCGAAGCCATCTCTCGGCTTCCGCGCGCGACCTGGCGCCGGCAGTCCGAGGGCTCGCCCAGCAAACATACGTCACGACTTACGACCGGACGAAGGGTAACTCCTGCAGTTTTGGCTGCTCCCGTCTGCTGCTTCGTCGACGCGCTTTGATGGGAGACCAACCATTTTGTTGGACAGCCCGTGGCAGAGCACAGCGATGCGCCAGGGGCCCGACAGCTTCTCGTGGGCTCAATCCCGTAGGGTGGGCATTGCCCACCGGCGAATTATGGTGGGCAATGCCCGCCCTACAAAACTCCGCAAAGTCCCTTCACCGCAGGCCGCGCAGCAATTCCGAATAATCGTCATAGTCGGCCGTATCAGGCGGCCCGGGGGCGTACTCATAAACACCCTGCTTGCGGTCTTCGGCCAGGGCGATCAGCGAAGATGACACGGTGCCGCGGTCGGAGGCGCGGAGCACGATGGAAGGTTGCTGCGGATTGCCGAGCCGCCCGCCGGAGACGTAATGCCCGCACACGCGCTTGGCCGCCGGCAAGAACTCGGCGATCGAGCCAATCGGCGCCTGCTGAAACAGCTCGCGGGCCAGTTGCAGCCGGGAGTCGCTTGGATCGTTCAGATCCCGATTGGCCAGCAGATGCAGGCCCGGCTCGAGGACAAGCTCCTCCAACCGGTCGCCTCCGTGAATCACGACGCCGTCGCGAGCATCGAGGCAAGCATAGTTGGCGCCGGCATAGCGGTTTGTGGCCAGTTCCTCGAGCGCCAGTTGGGCCGCTTCGGCGGCGGTGCGGCAGGCCAGCAGTTCCAGGCAAAGCTTGCCTCGCGACCGCGGCGCCGGCGGCAACCGGCTCTTGTCGCGATTGGTCACCGCCACGAGCAGGCCAAACGCATTGACGCCCAGCCACGTTCCGCCCGCCCGGGCGTCGAGGCCGCACAACGCCTGCTGCGAACTTCCGGCCTGTGGACGCACTCGCTGAGGCGGCAGCGAGGGGCGATCGAAATACTCCTCACGGTTGGCCGCCGCCAGGACGGGCGCCTCGGGCAGCGTGCGGTAATGGAGGGCTAGCAGACACATGCGAAAAGACCTGACAAATCGTCCGAGCGGCGGCGAGATACTAACCCGAAGCGTTAGCGAGGCAAATACTCCCAATCAGAGCCGAAATACGAACTCGAAGCGTTGGCGGGGCAAAGTTCGCCGTTTCCTCGCTCACGCTTCGGGTTTGTGTGAGTCAACCAACTCGCTGCCGGCACGTTACCGGCCGGCCGGCGGCCTTGTGAACCACTCTGGAAAACTTTAGGCTGTCGGTTTTCGTCGGGGCGTCACTGTCGTTACGAGCATCATGAGCGTCAAGCAATCTCAACCGCCGGTGCGGAGCGCCATCATTGGCGCCGGCGCCGTCAGCGACTACCACCACGTCCCCGGCATTCGCATCGACCCTCGCGCGGAACTGGTCGCCGTCTGCGACGCCGATCCCAAGTTGCTGGAAAAGCGGCGCAGCGAGTGGGGCGTGGACAAGATCACGACCGACGCGGAGGCGCTCTGTGCCGATCCCGAAGTCGACGCGGTGATCATCGCCACGCCCAATTTTACGCACAAGGCCATCTCCTTGGCAGCGGCCCGGGCCGGAAAACACGTCATGTGCGAAAAGCCGCTGGCGCTCAACGGCGGCGAAGTCCGCGAGATGTACGAGGCCGCACGCGACAATCATGTAGTCCACATGACGGCCTTCACCTACCGCTTCGCCCCCTCGATGCGGTACATGAAGCACCTGATTGCTTCCGGCAAGTTGGGCGAGCCGCGGCACTTCCGCTCGCAGCGGTTTCTCGACTGGCCCGAGACGAGTTGGGGTTGGCGGCAGTATCAGCACCTGGCCGGCGCCGGCGACCTGTTCGATATGACCATCCACCGTCTCGATTTCGCCATCGACCTGCTGGGGCCGATCAAGAGCGTCTGCGGGGCGGTAGCCCGTTTCGCCCCGCGAACGACGACCGTCGACGGCAAAGCGTGCGAACCTTCGAATGTGGACGATTGGTCGAGCCTGATCGGCGAATTCGCCTGCGGCGCCACCGGCGTTTGGGAAGGAACCACGCTGGCCAAGGGCTACCATCGCGACGGCTTCGGCCACGAGTGGGCCGAGATCAACGGCTCCGAAGGGTCGGCCGTGTACCGTCTGCACGAGCCGAACGCCATTCTGCTCGGCCGCACCGGTCACGACCTGGCGCCCGAGCCCGTGCCCGAAGAGTTCCTCAAGCCGGCCGACAGTCCTCGCGATCCTTCCGAGGGCAAACCCGCCACCGTCTTCCGCTACGACCTGGTTTGGGAGTTCGTCTCGGCCATTGTCTCCGGCCGCGACGCCGTCCCCAGCTTCTACGACGGGCTGAACGCGCAGCTCATCGCCGACGCCGTGTTGCAATCGTACGCCGAGCGCCGCTGGGTCGACACGCCGCTTGCGGCGAAATAGCGCAACGGACTTGCCCCACCTACTACCTGCCACCTACCACCTAGCAACCGCCCGCCATGCCCAAAACTCTCCCCAAGCGCAGTCAAGTCAAACCGGCCGACACCTGGGATCTCTCCAGCCTGTTCGAAAGCGACGAGGCCTGGGAAGAGGCGTTCAAGAAGTGGGAAAAGAAGATCCCCGGCTTTGCCAAGTTCCAGGGCAAGCTGGGCGAGTCGCCCAAAGATCTGGCGGCGTGCTTGAAGTTCGACAACGACTTCGACCGGCTCGGCGAACGGGTGGGGACGTACGCGTTTTTGAAATCGGCGGAAGACACTGCCAACAGCACCTATCAGCGGATGCTGGGCCGGCATCGCAACGCCTCCAGCCGCGCGGCGCAAACGGCCAGCTATATCCGGCCGGAGATCATGGCCATCTCGCCGACCAGGATGAAGAAATTCCTGGCGGCGAAGGAATTGGCGCCCTACCGGCTGGTGCTGGAACGGGTGTTGCGCGATCGCCCGCACACGCTGAGCGACCGCGAAGAAAAACTGCTGGCCATGCAAAGCCAGGTGGCCGGCTCGGCCGGACAGATCTTCCGGCAGTTGAACAACGCCGACTTGAAGTTCGGCATGATCGAGGACGATAAGGGCGGGAAAATCGAGTTGAGCCACTCGTCATTTTCGGCCCTGCTCCACTCACCCAAGCGCGGCGTGCGCAAGGCGGCGTTCGAACAGTATTACAAGCAGTTCTCCGCTCACGAGAACACCCTGGCCGCCACGCTCGCCGGCTCGATCCAGCGAGACGTGTTCTACGCCCGGGCGCGGGGCTTCGATAGTTCGCTGGCCGCGGCGCTGTTTCCCGACAACGTGCCGGTGACGGTCTACGACAATTTGATCGCCTCGGTGCACCGGCACCTTCCGGCCCTGTATCGCTATTACGATCTGCGCCAGGACAAGATGAAGCTCAAGGAGATCCATCATTACGACACCTACGTGCCGATCCTGAGCGAGCTGGAAACCAAACACACCTGGAACCAGGCCTGCCAGGCGGTGATGGAATCGCTCGCGCCGCTGGGCTCGGAGTATTGCGACGCGCTGCGAACTGGGCTGCTGGGGCGCTGGTGCGACCGCTACGAAAACCAAGGGAAGCAGAGCGGCGCCTTCAGTTGCGGTTCGTTCGACGGCGACCCGTACATCCTGATGAACTACCAGAGCAACGTGCT
>DASZUP010000531.1:0-3965 GCA_035547635.1 Pirellulales bacterium | reverse complement strand
TGCGATAACAATTGCCCTGAGCCACGTACGCCCGAGCGTGCAAGTCGACTTCTTCCGGCGGCAGCTTGGCGATGACCTCGTCGATCAGCTTGATCCCTTCCTCGGGCTTGCCCGTCTCGGCCAAACACGAGGCCTTGCCGATCAGGGCCGACTGTTTGGAGGCTTCGGCCGCCAGGCCGCTCCCTTTTTCGGCCAAGGCCAGCGCCGTGTCGAACTCCTTCAGCGCCTCGGGGAACTTCTTTTCGGCCAACCGCGAACGGCCGATGGCGATGCCGGCTTGCGTCTTGTATTCCTCGAACGGCGAGTCGCTCAGCACCTTGTAGAAGTTCGCGGCGGCGTCGAAGTTGCCTGCCGCGGCGGCCAAATCGCCCAACAATTCGTGGGCCGGATAGAAGTGGTAGCTGTTCGGATGCGCCTTGACGAACTCGTTCAATTGCCTGCCGGCCTCTTTCACGTCCGACGCGCCGCCCAAGGCCAGCCGGGCGTTGCAATATGCCTTGAGGTACTGCAGCTCCTGCTTCGATTCGTCTCGCTCCAACGTTCCGGCGTCGATCTTGTTCAGCGAATTCAGGGCGTTCTCGTAGCCGCCGTTGATGACCTGGCTGATGATGGAGATCATCGTGGCCGGAGCGTCGGCGAAACGGATAGCCGTGACTTCGAACGGCTTGAGCGTCTCGTCCTTGCCCGACTTTTCGACGACGACTCCTTCCTTGCTCAACGACTTGACCTCGGCCTTGAGCTGCTCGCCGCTGGCTTTGCGGATCGTATCGTCGGCCGCTCGGGCGGAAATCGGCGCCAACGACACGCACGCCGCGGCAACGGCCAGGACTAGCTTCTTCATCTGCGACTCCTTATGAACCTTCGATCTGTTCGCTGAATTCTTTTGGTAATGGCTGGCTTGAATGGCGAGCGGTCGCTTCGAGGCCCGCGATTATTTTTGCGTTCCACTTGCGGCGGCGGCGCCTGCGTCCGCGCTGACAGTCGGCTTCACGACCGGTTGCGCGCTGGTTTTGACCGCGGGCTGCGAATTGACCGCTGGCTGCACCTTCGGAGCGGCGGGTTTCGGGGCGGCGATCGCTTTCGGCGCAGGCAGCCCGGTGGGCTTCACGCCTTGCAACTGCTGAATGGACTTGAGCAGGGTATCGGCCTTCTTTCGCATTTCGGGCCCGCCCATGTCGGGCGAGATTCGGACGGTAAACAGGATGTCTTTTTCCGCCTGGAGCAAGAGCCCTTTCTTCTTGGCCGCGTCGGTTTCAAGCCGCGCTTGCTCCATGTGGCATTTGGCGAGGTTGTAGCGGGCTTCGTGGAACTCGGCGACGAATTGCTTGTTCGACTGCACCTTCACGGCCAGCATGGCCCAGCCCCAAATCAAGTTTTCTTCCCGGCCGTTCGCCCCTTTGACCTTGCGGGCGCCGAGAATCGCCAGCTTGTAGAAGTTAGGCTTGACCGCCGCCCAGTCTTGCAGCGTTTCGGCCGCCTCGCGCTGCACTTCCACGAGCGTCGATTTTTCTTTGAGAATTTCCGTCAGCAAATTGATGGCGTCGTTGAATTGCCCCAGGCGGCGATTGGAACGCGCCATCCGCAATTTGACGCCGGAGGCCAGCTTGGGATCCTCCAAGAAATCCTTCTTGCTCTTGGCCTCGGCCAAAATTCGATCGTCGGCCTTGAGCGACTTTTCGTAATACGCCTTGGCCTCGGGAGAAAGTTCCTTGGCGCCGTCGGCGTCGTAACCGCTGCCCAGATTGTAGAACGTATCGGCGACCCAGTTCAGCGAACGGAAATCATTGCCCGATTCGCGGTTCAGAATTCGCTCCAGGAACAGCTCGAAGCCCTTGGAAACCTTGGCCAGTTCTTCGGCCTTGTTCTCTTGGCGAAGCCGCGTCACCTGTTCTTGCAACTCGCGGCCCAGGCCAACGTAGATTCGCGTCAGGGTATCAGCCGTGTCGCCGCCTGCGGCGGCCGCCAGTTTTTCAAGATCGTTCATCGACTGTTCGGCCTTATCGAGCGCCTGCGTGGCCACATAAGCCCGCAGCGCCAGCTTGTAGGTCTCGACGCCGAACTTGCCCTGAGCCACCGCGGGGTCGTTGGCGGCTACCAGCGTCGAGGGGCCGATCTTGGGATCGTTCATGAGTTCGATCGCTTTTTCCGGCTGGCCGGAGTCGACCAGGATCTGGCCGAGCGACAGCGTGGCGGCGGCCAGCGTGGGCGAGACGGGGGCGGCGCCGTTGTCGACGCCGACGCGCATCCGCTTGATGCCGTCTTCGAGCGTGGCCTTGGCTTTGGCGACCATCGCGTCGAGTTCGGCTTGGGGCCGGCGCTCTTGCTCGTCGGCGCGGCTGGCGGTCAGGTAGGCGGCCCACAAGGCCTGGCCGGCTTTCAACTCGGCGTTGCCGCGGCGCGGCGAATCGGCGGCGATTTTGTCGAGATATTCGACCGCCTTATCCGTTTCGTTGTCATGGACGGCGATTTCCATCAACGTGGTCCAAGCTTCGTCGGCCTCTTCCTGGCCTGCCCAACGCAAGGTGATGTATTCGGCCAGTTCGATCATCTTCTGCTTGTCGAACTCGGGCTGAACGGCATGCTTGTCGACATAGTTTTGCTGGTACGCGATCAAAGCGATTTTGGCGCACTGCCGGCCGCCCGAACTTTGCGGATAGTTCTTGGCCAGGAACTCGCCCAACACGGCGGCGTCGTACAACTGGCCGGAATTAAACGCCAGAAAGCAGAGGTAATAGCGCACGATGTTGACGTCGTCGAGCGACGTTTCTTCGTCGCGCAATTCCATGGCAAGATGGAAGTACTTGAGCGCCTTGGCGCGGAAATCCGTCGATTCTTGCTGGTATTTGGGAATGTTGGCCTGATCCTTCATCACCGGCGCGTTCTTGATGGCCTGCTCCTTCTCCTGCCAGCGTTCCAGCATCTCGCGGCCGCGGTCGCGAGCTTCGGCGAAGTTGGTCGGCTCCTTTTGGGCCGAGTCGTCGCCCGCGCCCAACTGCCCGTAGAGCTTGTCGGCCTCTGCTTTGTAGACGCCCGGGTACTTACGCACATAGCTGACCTGCTTGCGCGCGTCGGATAAGGCGGCGCTTTTGCGCCCTTTATCCTCCGGCTTGTCCAGCGAATCGGCCAGTTTCTTCTCGGCCAGCGCCAAGTGGTATCGAATTCCCAAGCCGTCGGGCGAGCGCTCTTCGTCGGGCCGCGCTTTGCCCAGCCACTCCTGCCCCTTGGCAACAGCGATGTCGTATTTCTTTTCGGTGTCGGCGACCATGCACTGCATCGCCAAGTGCAGCGTGGCGGCCTTCATCTTGCGCAGCGAATCTTCGTCGGGCTGGCCGAGAATCGTCTCATACAAGCCCAAGGCACGCTTGGTGTCTCCCATGTTCTGGTAGCATTCGCCCTCTTTCACCCGCGCCAGCAGGCCGGCCAGCACCTGGCGGTGCTTGTTATAGACCTCGGCGAACTTGTCGGCCGCTTTCTGCAAGAGCTTGCGGGCGTCTTCCGAGCCGGCCGGGTAGGTCTTCGACATCGAGAAGATCACGTCTCCGGAACGCAGGCTCGCCTCGAGCACGCGAGCCCGAGCGATTCGCCGGGCCTCGAACTGCTTGGCTTCTTTCTTCTGGTCGATGAAACGCGGATAGCTCTTTTCTTCGGCGATGAATTTTTCTTCAGCCGCGTTGAAGACCTTCTGGCCTTGCGACATCAGCTCGCGCGCTTCGCTGAGCAATTGATCTTTCTTCGCAGCGTTCGCCGGACGCTGCGATTGTTCGACCAGCGAGTTGCCGCGCACGACCAGCACGGCGCCTAATTGCAGCTCGGCGTCGGCGGCCTTGGGGTGCGAGGCGTTGGCCTTGATGAAGCTCTCGAAGCGTTCGCGCGCCTGATCGAGCTGCTTGAACTTGGTTGCGGTGTCGCGTTCGGCCTGGGCGCTGTCGACGAGCAGCTCGCCTTCTTTCAGAGGCAGTTCCTCG
>DASZUP010000530.1:0-14790 GCA_035547635.1 Pirellulales bacterium | reverse complement strand
TAGCTGCAAATCAGCGCTCGACCGGGGCAAGCCCGGATCGTGGCGGAACCAAACCGCCGCAACGTCAATTCGCCCCACGAGCGAAATCTTGCGCGGCCGAGTCCCAAGGCCAAGCCGAAAGACTCAGGGCTTCCGCGTTCTGGCCGGCGGCAGCTTTCGGCCTTCCGTCGGTCGCTGGCGCAGGCTGGTCAGGTGCCGAGCGTCTTGAACTTGCTGCTCCGAGGTCAACTGCTCGAGGAACGCGGGCGAAGCGCGATCGAGAACGATGATCTCGCTCTTCGCGCGCGGGTCGCTCAACGGGCGGACGATACAGATCACCTCAGCCCCGGAGCCCCGGCGCCGGAGCTCGGCCAGGGCCGCCGTTTCTTCCGTGGTCAAGGCCTCCGAACCGGCCAACGGCTGGACGAGCGCGTTCTGCCCGGCGTCGCTGGTGGGCAGCCAGCCGGCGGCGCTGCGGTCTCGGGCCGGACTGGGCATCTCGTCGGGCATGGCCGGCGGTTCGGCCAAGGCTACCGACGCGTTGCCGGTTTCCGGGTCAACAACCTCCAGGCACATGGCGTCCAGGCCCATCCGCTCCAACTCGCCGTGGATCGGCGCCAAGGCCGCGTACAAGCCTTCGTCTTCCGACGGATCGGCCGCATTGCAGACGCCAATCAGCAATCCGTCGGTGGTAAACAACCCGCCGCCGCTGCGGCCCTGGACCGGCTGGCCGGCGACGACCAGGTTCGGCGGCCCCAAGAACTTATCGATGGCCGAAATGCGGCTGAGACGCGCGGTCGGCGTCTCGCCATGGTTGCAGCCAATATTGATGACCGACTGATCCATTCTCACGCCATACGTCTCCGGTGCAATTCGCGCCGCCACGACCGGCACTCCGGGGCGGCAACTAACCAGGCCCACGTCGCTATTGAGATCGTAGCTGACCAGCTTTCCCGGAATGCCCTGGGGAGCATCAGGGCCGAATAAGTCGATTGCGATCGGCCCTTCGCCCTCGGAATCGCGAAACACGTGGGCGCAGGTCAGAATCAGCGCCTCGCCCGCCCGGGCGTCGATGATCGTACCTGAACCGACCGAATGGCCCCCGCCGTCGTCAATCCTCAGCCGCACGCTGGCGGCCAACAGCCGGCGGGCGACTGCATCGGCTTTGGCTTTCGCTTCCGCATCGACTTGCGGCGGTCCGGCGGCCGCACGGCTGTTGCCGGCTGCGGGCGCCGTTTTCTGGGCGAACGGATCGACGACGGCTTGCCCAGCCGCAGGGGCCGCGGCGCCGGACAGCGTACCTTCGCTCTGAGTGCTGGGAAACGGCATGCGCCCCGGTTGCTCGTCGGGAGATTGACCGCGGGCGACGGCTCTTTCCATTTGCCCCGCGCCGCGCACCGTCTGGAACATCCGCTCCAGTTCGGATTGGGCGCAAGCGCCTTCGCGCCGGGCCACAACGCGCCCGTCGCTGACCAGCACGAAACATGGAATGCCGCGCACGTTGAACTGCGCCGCCAGTTCTTTTTCGTGATCGACGTTGACCTTGCGAATCGGGTATCCGCGCTCGCTCAACCGGTCGACCGTGCCGGCCATCTGGCGGCAAGGTCCGCACCAGTCGGCGTAAAAGTCGAGGAGCACCGTGTCCCCAACGCCCGTAACGGCCAGGGCCAAAACTGCCGCTTGCAACGAGACCATAGGTTCCCTCCTTGGATAGGGCTCGCAAGGTCCGTGCGCCTGCTGCTGTTGACGCACGGCCGAATCGATCGCTGGCGAGCAAGGAGAGAAAACCTGCGCGGCGTCGAAGCTGCGTCCCTGAATGCTCAGGGGCGCAACCACGCCATCACCCGTCAGGCAACCTCCCTGTCGCCGTTACAAACCGCCGCGGAATCGCCGTTTGTCGATCGGCCCGGATCCATCCGAGCCTGGGAGCCTTTGGCGCTCCTGGTTTGATCGACAGCGGGTAGGCAATCCGCAGAAAATTGTGACGCTCGATTTGAAGTCGGCCACATCTTGTACGGCACGGGAAATTCTTACAATCCCAATGTACCGCCCTTTCGCCCTGCACCCGCGAAAGCTTCGACCATGCGCCAGATCTCGGCAATCTGGGTCGACTGGTCAAATCTGCTGCAGCCGATTTCAAACTTCCTGGGAACGAGAGCAATTCGCGCGCCGCACGCTCGGCTGCACAACATCGCTCATTCCGCTAGCGTCGAGTCCGCCTGGTCCGCTCGATCGCCTTGATCAACTCAGCGGCCGGCGTGCGGCCGCCGTGCGACCTACTCACCGCGGCGAACGTGATCTCGCCCTGGCGGTTGACGACGAAGCTCGACGGATACGCCGTTTCCTGGGGAGCGTTCCAGCGCAAGCCATAGGCCTCGACCAGACGATAGTCGGGGTCGAGCAAAAAGCGGTAATGGGCCGGAAACTTCTTGCCGGCGATGAATTGGCGGGCGTGCTCATCGAGCTGCTTCGCACTTCCGGGGTAAACCATCACCACCTGCGCGCCGGCCTTCGAAAAATCTTCCGCACGGGCCAAGAGTTCGCCCGCCTGGCGATTGCAGAGCGGGCACTGGTAGCCCGGGTAACCTCGCAATACCACGAGGGCGACGGGCCCCGCGGCGAAGAGCTTTTTCAAACCGACCTCGTCGCCGTGCAGATCGGGCAGCGAAGCATCGGGCGCCTGGTCGCCGACGGCCAAGGGAACTTTGGCGGCATCTTCCGCCGCGGCGCCGGAGGCAGCGATGGCGAACAGCCCGAAAACGATCGGCGCGAAGCAAGTCTTGAGCATGGATTGAACTCCTGGGTCTGGATGCAGAGTGACGCCCCGTATTTCGGCCCCCGTCCCATCGACGGGCGGCTCGCCGGATTGTCGCGTTTGCGGCCTGCGCCGTCGGTGAGCGGATTCACAATGCGGCGCGAATTACGGCGCGGCTTTGTGAGCTGGCTCACATACTCCGGCTGCATTTCATGGTTTGATGCCGTGCGGCCGAATACTCCCGTCAGGAAAGCCGTGCTATCATGCTCGAAACGGGCGAACGTGGTGCGGGCGGGCTCGGCCGCGGCAAATCTCAGGGGCCTGGCATCCGCGAAGCGAGATCGGGCGCCGATCGAGAAGGCATCGTGAACGAGAAAGTTTGGCGCTTGCAATGCTGCACGCTCTTCGAGCGACTTTCTCCGCTCGAGTTGAGCCGCTTGGAGTCGCGCTCGCGCGTGCGGACGTTTCCGCGCAAGAGCCCGATTTATTCCCCGGCGGACGACGCCTCGTCGGTGCTCCTCTTGACCAAAGGGCGCGCCAAGCTGTGCAGCCTGAATAACGACGGCAAACAAGCCATCCTGGCGTTCATCGAACCCGGCGAACTGTTCGGCGAATTGGCCGTGCTGGGTCTGCGCTCGCGCGAAGAGCGCGCGGAAGCGATCGAAACCTCAACCGTCGCGGCCATTCCGGGCGAGGAGATTGAGGCTTTGATGGAGCGACACCCGTCCGTCGCGCTGGCGATCACCAAGCTGGTTGGCCTGCGACGCCGGCGGATCGAACGGCGATTGCGCCATCTGCTGTTTCATTCCACGCGCGAGCGACTGTTGCACTTATTGCTGGAACTGGCCGAACAATACGGCGTCGCCTCGCCGGGCGGAGTGGCGCTGAAGGTCAAGATGTCGCATCAGGACCTGGCCGACGTGATCGGCGCCAGCCGCGAGTCGGTCACGCTTCGCTTGGGCGAACTGCAAGCCGAAGGGTGGCTGACGATCGTCAAACGCAAGATTACGCTCACCGACGTCAAGCGGCTTGCAGCCAGTCTCGAGACGGCGCCGCCGGTGCTGTTGTGAACCGCGTCACAGACGCAGGACCATGAGCAGAATAATCTATGCACGTCCATCCCGAATTCCGGAAAGCCCGGCCTAGAGCGCAATGAGAGGGTCGCCATGAAAACTGATCAATCCATCGACGACGGCTGGAGCGCCTGCCCGCCGGGCGAACTCGTGCAGTTGGCCGCCGGACTTCGGCAGCGGCGCCGGCGACGGATCGCCGTTCGAACCGCCGCGGTCCTCAGCATCGCCGTGGCGATCTTCGTGGCGGGCCGTTGGGCCGTTTCAGACCGCGAGCCTCCGGTCCGCGCCCGCGACGACTACCTGCATGCTGGAATCTATTGCAGCGAGGTCCGTTCGCTCTTGGTCGATTATCGGGCCGGCAACCTGCCGGGCGACCTTCAGTCGCAGGTCAAGGCCCACCTGGCCGAGTGCCCTCCTTGCCGCGCCCGGTTGAACGCCACAGCCGGACGACCGGCCCTTCGACGCGGCGCATACTTTGCGAATTCGCCCAAGCAAAGGGGTCACCCAATAAAAGGGGTCAGAACGATATTCTAAAAACTCGTTCTGACCCCTTTTTTAAATCCAGAGCGTCAGTAGCTGGCGGTCTTCCGCTGGAAGTATTCCTGCGAAGCTACGAACCCGGTGACCACGTCCTCGTTGGTCACGCCGTACTGGAAGGCGGCCACCCAGCCATTTACCTCCGACGGACCGGCGGAGCGGCCGAGGTAGCGGAAGTAATCGTCCTGCACGCGCCGCGCTTCTCGCTCAGGGCTGGTCGCAAAGCCCAAAGCCACCTGCGTGCGCGAGGCCCCGTGGGCCAGCGCCAATACCCAACCGTTCTCGCCTGCTGCATCGGGCAAGCGGTCCAACAAATGGACGTACAAGGCTTCGACCCAATCCCAGGCCGTCCCGCCGCTATGCTCATAGAATTCCTGCGAGCCGATGAAGTTGGCTTCCAGTTGCTCATCGGTCAGGCCCTGCTGCAGTTCCGAGACCCAGTTCTGCAAGCCGGCCGGATCGGCGTCGCGGCCCAGGTATTCGCGGTACAGACTTTTTACGAGATTGGCGTAATACTCGGCGCTATGCGTGATCAAACTGGCGGCCGTATAACGCGAGACTCCGTGATCCAGCATGTAGCTAAAAGCCGCCAGGCCGGCGGCATCCGTCGAGCGCCCGAGGACGTCGCGGAACATCGCCTCAATCCATTGCTGATTTGCCGTTCCGCGGCTGCCGTCGGGCATCAGCTCCTGTTGGATCGTGGCCGCGGCCGAGATGTTGGCCGTGGCGCGATTGCCCGACACGGTCACAACAATCGCATAGACGCCCGCCTCGCTATAAGCGTGCGAACCGCTCACGCTATAGGTCGCGCCCGACTTTGTTATCACGCCATCACTCGTCGTGCCGTCGCCCCAGGCGATCAAGGCATTGAAATCGGTGGCGGGCGAGCTGCCGTCGCCGGAGGTAAAAGTTGCCGTTACCACGTTTGAAAGCTTGGCATAAGCGTTGCCTGTCAGCGAGGCGCCGGCGCCGCTGATTGTCGCGGCGCCCGGGCCATTCAATAAGCCATAGATCGTCAGGCTATTGGCCGTCCCCACAAACACCTGTCCATCGGCGACCGTCGGCACGCTGAACTTGACGGCCGAGCCAAGTTGATCGCGCGTGCCCGCCTGGTCGCTGTTGTACAACTCGTCATCCAAACCGCCGGCGTTATAGGCTCGCAACTGATTGCTGCCTTTGTCGACGGCCCACACGATCCCATCGACGCCGCCGTCGGACGAGATCGAAGGCGTGGCGCCGGGGAAGCCGAAGTTATCTTCCGACTGCGACCAGTAGGAGGTCGACAGAACCCCGTTGCTGATGGTGATCGCCCGGATCGTATCGCCGGCGCCGGCATAATACAGGTTGTCGTTGAGATGCGCCGGCGTGTCGAACGAGTTGGTGATCAGGTGGTCGACTTCCTGCACGACGTGGTCGCCGTTGGGGTCGAATTTTCCCATGTTGTCGCGATCGATCAAGTAGATGCGTCCCTGCTTGCCCGCCGCCACCAGCAGGTGCGGATGTTGGGCGCTGCCGTCCCGATCAGAAAGCAAGGCCACGCCGCCTGAGAGGTCGAGATTCTGATCGTCGAGCGTTTGCTGGTTATAAGGCGTGAAATAGTCGACGACCTTCAGCCCCCAGCCGTTGGAATTCTGGTTGGCCGCGCTGCTGTTGGGATCGACCGCAAGTTTGACCACCGACTGGCCGTAATCGTGGTTGATCGGGAAGCCGTTGGCATCGAGCGTCGTGTCGAACGAGCCGTTGCCCGTGGTCACATACAGATTACCCTGATCGTCCACGGTGATGGAATTGCCTGATTGCCAGATCGTCCCCAAAGTGCCGTTGGGCGTGGTATTAAAGGCCGTATTCATCGCCAGCGTGTTGGCGTCGAAACCGATGACCCAGCCGTGCGTCTGCCCCAAGTCGCTGTGTGAACCGAAAGCGACGTAAACCGTGTCATTGGCCAGCGTCAACCCGGCGCGCTGCAACTGCCAGAGTGCGTTGAACGTAATCTTGCCGTTCACTGAGCCGCTGCCGCTGCCGTTAACGCTGGGGCCGCTGATATACGTGTAGGAGGTTCCGTTGACCAGCGTATCGCCGATGACGGCCGGGCCGCCGAACTTCTCGGCGCCGGTGGCCAGGTCGATGGCATGCATGCGATAGACATAATGCACGCCGTCGCCGCGAACCTCCTTGGTGTTGGCCACGACGAACAACGTGTTCGTGTTCGAATCGATGACCGGCGTGCTGGTAATGCCGTACTCCGGCGAGATGTCATCGGAAAAGACGTCGCCGCTGGGGACCGTGGCGACGCCCGCCGCCGGGTCGATAAAGCTATCGTGCCACAGTACGTTACCGCTTTGGGCATCGATGGCGTAGAGGCTGTCATGCTCCGTGGCGGCGAATACGATATTGTGCGAACCTTGGTTCGGGCCCGAAGCAATCTGCACGCCGGCCACGTAGAGCGGCTCGGCGTACACCTGACCGTCCAGCGGGACGGTGGCCAGCTTGCCAAACTGGCTCGAGTTGACGTTTGACGGGTTCAGCGTCGTCTCGGAGAGATTCTGCCCCGTGCTCGTATTGTCGAAGTGATAAGTCGTAACGTCCGTCGCTAGCATTTCTCGCTGTTCTAGCGTCTCAAGATGAGGACGCCGACGACGCTTGTCTTTCGGCTTGCTGCTCACGATCCGACCGGCCTTCAATGGTTGCCACTTCATAGTTGCGTTCTCACCCCAGGGTCAATTTTCGACAATACAACGCCTCGGCAAAACGGCTGGGAGCGTTGCATTCCGCTCCGCGCAACCGCATCAAGCCCCAAAACAAATCCTCGGTGAACCACGGCTTTTCCCGCTGGCTCGGAAAGCCTTCCATCAACAGCTCCACCTTCCGGCGACAGATTGACTCGGCCAGCGGCACGTAGGCATTCGGACTGCCCAGATCCCCTTCGTACTTGGGGATTTCATACTCCAAAATCAAATGGTTGCGGAAAGCGCACCAGGTGAGTTCAGCCAGCAGCCGGTGGTCCTGGTGCGCATCTTCGCGGCGATGCGTGAAAACAACGTCGGGCGAGACCTCTTCGCGCAGTTGTGCGAAGTACTCTTTGATTTCCTCCCCCGCGTAGGGAAAGTAGCTGTCTCGCCAGTTCTTGACGACGATCGTCTTGTTGCGAGCGCCGCGCAAGAACCGCTCGGCGCTTTGCCTGGCTTCCGCCTCGCGGCGCCCTTCAGCGCCGAACACGACCCAATGCACGTCGATCGCATGGGCGTCGGCCAGCCAATGGAGCAAGGCGCCGCCGCAGCCAATCTCGATGTCGTCGGCGTGGGCGCCCAGGCAGAGCACGGTGCGCAGGTTGTCGGGCCGGAGAGAAATCATGGGTTCCTCGTCACTTCGCCGCTCGCAGGCGCACAGATTGGACCGGAGCATGCGCGTCGCGGACAAGCGACTCAGGTTGTTTCCAGAGTTCCCACCGGGCGTCGCCGCGGGCGTACATGTCGTCGAGGTGTTGCTTTTCCTTGAACGTGTCCATGCAGCTCCAGAAGCCGTCGTACTTGTATGCCGCCAGCCGCCGTTCGCCGATCAGCCGCTGGAACGGCTCGGCGACCAGTTCCTCGCCGTGCCGCATGTAATTGAAGATTTCGCGGCTGAGCACGAAATAGCCGCCGTTCATCCAGACGTCGGCCTGGCCGATCGCCTCGATTCGTTCCACCGCTCCGTCGTCGTCGAGCGTCACGGTGTGAAAGCTTTGATTCGGGCGCACCGCAAGAAAGGCGGCCAGCGCCTGCTGCTCGTGGTAGAAGTCGATCATCTGCGGCAAGGGCAGGTCGCTGAGGCCGTCGCTATAATTTGCCAGGAACGCTTCGTCCTCTTGCAGGAAAGGCTCGACGGCCATCAGCCGCTGCCCGATGCTCGAGGCCGTGCCGGTATCGACAAAAGTGATCTTCCAGTCGTCGATGTCACTGCTCAACAGTTCCACCTGTCTGCCGCCGGCCGAGAGCACGAAGTCGTTCGAGACGCACTCATCGTAGCGCAGGAAATAGTCTTTGATCACGTCGCCCTTCCAGCCCAGGCAAAGGATGAAATCCTTGTGCCCGAAATGGGCGTAGTACTTCATCACGTGCCACAGGATCGGGCGATAGCCGATATTGACCATGGGCTTGGGAATGGCCTCGGAGTACTCACGGAGGCGCATGCCGTACCCGCCGCAGAATAAAACGACCTTCATGTTGCGACCCTCTCTGTTGCTCGTTCGTCGTTGGCCTGCTCGTTCGTCATTCGCACACCGTCAGCGAGGGAATCGGAATCACGAACTTTGCGCCCCACTCCCGGATATAAGCCAGTTGTTCCATGATTTCGTCGCGCAGATTCCAGGGCAGAATCAGCACGTAATCGGGGCGCGTCTCGGCGATTTTTTCCGGCGCGAAGATGGGAATATGCGTGCCCGGCAAGAACTTGCCGTGCTTGTACGGATTGCGGTCGACGACGTAATCGAGGAAGTCCGTACGAATGCCGCAGTAATTCAGGAGGGTGTTGCCCTTGCCAGGGGCCCCGTAGCCGGCGATGCGACGTCCGGCGCGCTTGGCTTCGATCAGAAACTCCAGCAACCGCCGCTTGGTCTCTTCCACCTGTACGGCGAACGCGCGGTAGCCTTCCAAGCTGGTCAAACCGGCATCGAGTTCGTCCTGCAGCACTTTTCCGACGCGCGGGCCGGCCGCCAAGGTTTCGTTCGCTGCATGACGCGCGAAGATGCGCAGCGATCCGCCGTGCGTCGTCAGCTCCTCGACGTCGAACACCGTCAGCCCGTGTGCGGCCAACACCGACTGCACCGTCGTCAACGACAAGTAGCAAAAATGTTCGTGATACAGCGTGTCGAACTGATTGCCTTCCATCAGCCGCAGCAGGTGAGGAAACTCCGCCGTCCACACGCCTTGCGGCTTTAAGAGGCGCGCCACGCCGGCAACGAAATCGTTGATATCGGGAACGTGCGCCAAAACGTTGTTGGACGCCATCAAATCCGGTTGTACGCCGGCAGCCGCCAATTCTTCGGCCGCCTGGCGGCCGAAGAACTTCACGACCGTCGGCACCCCCTTCGCCTCGGCGGCGCGGGCCACATTGGCGGCCGGTTCGATGCCCAGAACGGGAATCTTTCGGGCGACGAAGTACTGCAGCAGGTAGCCGTCGTTGCTGGCGATTTCCACGACCTGGCTCTGCTCGTTCAAACCGAACCGTTCGGTCATTTGCGCGACGTATCGGCTGGCGTGCCGCAACCAGGAGTCCGAGTAAGAGGAAAAATAGGCGTATTCGCTGAAGATGTCCGCCGCGCTGACGTACTGCGGCAGTTGGACCAGCCAACAGCGATTGCAAACGTAGGCGTGCAGCGGATAGAACGGCTCCATGGCGTCGATCTGTTCGCCATCCAGGTAGCTCTCGCACAGCGGCGACATGCCCAGATCAACGAACGTGTGCGCCAGCGGCGCATCGCAAAACCGGCAACGATGCCGGGTTGCAGCCGCGGTCGGCGACGACTCGGCCGATTCGTGCGGCACGTGCCGATGGCGGACATTCTTGGTTAAAGCGGTTGGCGTCATCTCTGTTCCTCTAACACTCCGGCCTGGTTACTGTTCCGCGTTTCACGTTGCCGGGCTCCTTGCCTCCAGAATTGTCTGCGGTTCCCGGTCCGTTAGCCTGGCATTCGCGAATCAACTGATGTTCCTGCAACAGCTCCGCGGCCCTCCGCACGACGGCGAATGCAAGGCCGGCGCGCTCGGCGATATCAAACAGCGAGTGTTCGCCGTCCGACAGGTTCAAGACCCACAACAGCGCCTTTTCCGTTCCGGCGCGATCCAGCTCTCCGCCCATGGCGCGGTACAGGCCGCGGCGGCCCAGTTGCGGCTCGCCTTTGGGGTTCTGGTTGAGAAAGGTCCGGTCGTGCTCCAGGATTTCGACGATCGCGGCGCACTTGCGCCACGAATCGGCCAGGCTTTCCGCCTTGACGAACTCCAGATTGTCGGCGGACGTGTGATATTCCGGATATTGGCCGAACGAGGTGCGCATCAGACAGCCGACCGGCAGGTTGAACCCCGGCGAGCAGAACTGCCGCTCGTCGTAACCGTAGGGCTCGAACTCGAGCGTCCGGTAGTCCTGGCCTGCGTGCTTCAACACGTGCAGCGCGGCCCGATCGATCTGCGCATTACTGCGGCGGCTCTTCTTATAGGTCGAACATCCCGGGTCGCCCAGCAAGGAGAGCACGAGCCCGTGCCGGATCCGTTGCACCCGGTCTTCGTTCCTGCTCAGCCAGACCAAGGCGCCGATGGTGGCCGGGATAAACAGGAAGCGATAAGAATAACGCCGCGGCCGCTCCGCCAAATGCCGAGCGAGAAATGCCGCCACGGCGATGCCCGACAGATTGTCGTTGGCCAGCGAGGGGTGGCAGACGTGGCACGAGAACAGCACTTCCTCATCGGTTTCACCCGGCAGATACGCCTCGCCATAGGAAAGCACGCCGTCCATGAGTTCTGAATCGATGCACACTTCAAACTCTTCGTCATCGCCAGATTGCCGGTCGAGTTCATCCCACTGCCGCTGGCTCAGGCAGAAACCCCAGTTCTCCTGGTAGTACGAAGTGCGGTACGGAATCCACTCCGGATGTTCGGGCGCCGTGAACAGATGCGGCTTCAGCTCGCCCCATGTCAACCGGGCCCGAACCGGTGCGCTGTAGTTGACGACGTGCAGGTTCGATTGCCGAAAGTCGATCACCCGTCGGCCGCTCGCATCTTTGACGTACGCGTCGCGAATTCGCCATTCGCGCGGAACCTGCCAATCAACAGCGCTTTCGCCCGTCGGCACGTGATGTAGCTCGAGCGGCAGATAACGCTGCAGGATCGCCAGCGTCTCGCGCACGCCGGGACCGGTAATGCTGCGGCAGATCGGATACAGTTCCGACATCAGCGCGTGCATCGCCGCGCCGACGTCGTCACAGGGCGACGCCGGCTTTGTGGTTCGCGGATCGTGCAAAACTGAGGTCATGAGCTCTTCGACGTCGTAGTCAGTTCTTCGCTTCGATAGGCGGGCCAGTTCCGATCTGCCTCGGAAATCACCGTCGGCGTCAGCGGCCATTCGATGTTGAACGCCGGGTCGTCGTAGCGAACGCCGCGAGCCATGCCCGGCACGTAGCACTGCGACATCTGGTAGAACATTTCGGTGTCGTCGCGCAGGGTCTGGTAGCCTTGCGCGCAGCCGGTCGGCACGTACAGCGCGCGGCGGTTGTCTGCCGTCAGCTCGACGCCCGCCCAGCTCATATACGTCGGCGAATCGGAGCGCAAGTCGACGGCCACGACGTAGGCTGCACCGCGGACGCAACGCACGAACTTGGCCTCCTGCCAGGGAACGGCTTGAAAGTGCAAACCCCGTAGCGTGCCGCGGCGGCGCGTAAATGCCAGGTTGGCCTGCGCCAGCGACGGCTCGATGCCGTGCGCGTCGAACTCCTTCTGGCACCAGGCGCGCGCGAAGAATCCGCGCTCGTCTTCGATCGGTTCGATCTCCACGAGCCAGGCGCCGGCGATCTCTGTCGGTTGGAACTTCATCGTTTTCCCTCAGCTCGCCATGGCCTGAGTTTGCGCCGGCACGGCCGCGGGAACGTGCCGCCAGCGGAGATCGTGCTTCAGGCTTCCGCTTTCGAGTAAGCCCGTCAGCGTTCGCAGACGATGGAACCGCGGGCCCGACAGGTCCTCTGCCTGCAAGTTGACGCTGCGGTACGCTTCATACAATTGCTGCGCCCCGAGCCGCGCGTTCCAGCGCAGTTTGAAGTCGGGCAAGTGTCGCGCGAGCTTACTGCAGTCGACGCGGTAACAACGTTTGTCGGGGCCCGCTCCCGCGGCATATTCAATGCTGCAGCCGGGCACGGTCTGCAGAACGATCTCGGCCAGCTCGCTGATGCGGTAGTTCTCCGTCGAAGAACCGACGTTGAAAGCCTGGTTATGAACGGCGTCGCGGCGAGCCTCGAGCACGGCGATAAAGGCGCGACAGATATCTTCCACGTGGACCAGCGGACGCCAGGGAGTGCCATCGCTGAGCATCAGGATCTTGCCGGTCGTGCAAGCCGTGGCGACGAAGTCGTTCAGCACCAGGTCGAGCCGCAGCCGCGGGGACGCCCCGTAGGCCGTGGCGTTCCGTAAAAACGTCGGGCTGAAATCGTCATCTGCCAGCAGCGATACGTCGCGGTCGACAAGCACCTTCGAGCGGCCGTAGGGGGTCACGGGATTGAATTCCGCCGCTTCCGTTACCAGGTCGTCTCCGGCCGAGCCGTAGGTGCTGCACGATGAAGAGACAAGGAAACGTTCGACGCCCGCTTGCTTGGCAAGCCGCGCCAGACGCACCGAAGCGCGATGATTGATGTCGAAGGTCAGTTCCGGGTCGACGTTGCCGAGCGGATCATTGGAAAGCGCGGCAAGGTGAATCACCGCATAGAAGCCTTCCAGGTCGGCCAGTTCGACGTCGCGCAGGTCGCGAACGAGATGCGGCGTCGGCGCGGGCGCCCGGCCCAGCGTGCAGGGCTCGAAATAGTTGTTATCAATGCCGAACACGTCATAGCCGGCCGCCTGCAGCAGGGGCGTCAGCACGCTGCCGATGTAGCCGTTGCACCCGGTGACCAAAACTCGCATCATGGCTTCTTCTCCCGTCTCGCTCAGCCGAAGCTGAGCGCATCAACTGTCGAATGAACCTTGCCCGTCTACCGCCCAGGACTCCGCCGGCGCGTCGAGCGAAAACACTTGCTGAAAATCGAGCTGCACCGGTTCCCGCGAATCGCGACGGTCCCAGACGAACAGCCGCCCTGCTGCATCTCCCGTAGCGTCGAACAAACACCGGACGCAAAAACCGCCCGCCTCGTCCGCCGATAGGATCCGGCCGTCGAGGTGCTGCAACTTGATTTCTTCCAGGTCGCGCTGCGAGTCCCGCGCGGCCGCCGCGGCCATCGCCGTATCGGTCCACCCAGGCACGAAGGCCGTGAGTTGGATTCCCCGCGGCGCCAACTCGCCGGCCAGCAGCTTGCAGGCCGCCAGCGCCGCCGCTTTGCTCAGTGCGTAAGGGCCTGAACCGCGACAACCGGCCGCCGACGAGAGCACGAACAATACATGCTTGAGCGGCGAGCCTGAGGCGAGCAATTGTTTCGTCAACTTCAACGGGCCGAACACGTGGGCGGCGAATAGCGCCTGCAATTCTTCCGTCTGCGTCGCCAATAACGACCGTTGCGACGAGAGTAAGCCTGCGCAATGCATCAACCGATCGACGCGAGGCAATCCGCCGGTAATTCCCAAATCATCGCGAGTCAGATCCAGGTGCAGGATCTCGCCCGCCCCGCATTGGCGGACCGTCTCGGCCGCCGCCGCCCGGTTGTTGCAGTAGCCTGCCACCGGCCAGGCCCCGCGGGCGGCGCACGCGCGCACCGCGGCGGCGCCGATGCCGCCTGAACCGCCGGTGATCAAGACCTTGTCGGCCAATTGAATGCTTCCTCTAGTAAGGGCCATCGCCCGGAGTCGATTGCCAAGGCGCCGATGAGGCGCCGCGCGACGAACTTTGCGCCGCGCGAGCCAGCGCCGGATGAAGCGGAGGTTCCGCGCCGAATCCGAACGTGCGGCCGATCTTCCACAGCAGGTGCTGCAGCTTGCTCGGACGGATCAAGTAGCCCGCCAACGCCAGCAGGCAGCGGAGACGCTCCGTCAGCGGGAGCGGCGCGGCCAGCGCCAAGGCCAGGTATCCTCCGTTGAAGCGGAGCATGTCCGGGCAACTGAATCGGCGGCGCGACGCCGGATCGACGTAAGCCTGTTGCGCCGCCGTCGAGGGTATCGCGCTGGATTGTCCAGCGTGCTGTCGGGGAAAGAACAAGACCTCGGGCGCCTCTTCGAACCGGCCCAACAGGCTGAGTTCGACCAGCAGCATTTTGTCTCCGCCGTAATAGGCGCGTTGCAGTCCGGTGCGCCGCATGACTGCCGTCCGCGCCAATCCGAACATCTCGTAGCACCAATCGCAATGCAGCAGTACGTCGCGGTAGCGGAGGTGCGCGGAGTTCGAGTTGAACTCGCGCCGCGTTCCCGCCAGGTTGCGGGGCGAATTGAACGGCTTTCCGTCCGCATCAATCGGCTGGTGCCGCGTGAAGCAGAGCACGGCGGACCAATCGCTATCCAGCATCTCGACGCAACGCTGCAGCCAGTTGGGCGCGCGTAAGTCGTCGTGCGCGGCCCAGGTGAAGTATTCGCCGCGCGCCAGGTCAACCAGGCGATTGAAATTCCAGGCGGCGCCGCGATTCTCCTGCTCGCGAACGTAACGTATCCGTGCGTCGCGACTGGCATAGTCGCGGCAAATCGCTTCCGTCCGGTCTGTCGACGCGTTATCGGAAATGATCAGCTCGAAGTCCTGATACGTTTGCGCCAGTAACGAATCGATCGCCAAGGCGAGATAGTTCTCGCCGTTGTA
>DASZUP010000529.1:0-10813 GCA_035547635.1 Pirellulales bacterium | reverse complement strand
GGCCGACAGCGCCGCGCCGCTGCCCGCCATCTTTCGCGCTGAACGTTTTCCATTGTTGCTTTCCGTGCAGCCCGATCCGAAGCGATCGTGGTTGGTCCGAGGCATCGGGGTGTTGACCTACGCTCGCGACGGCCGCTTGCTGCTCTGGAACGATCCGAGTCACGGCGCCAGACAGTTAGCCGAAGGCCTGCCGGCGGGCCACTTGCTGTGGGCCGAATCGGCCACGCGCGACGCCCAAGTGCGTGCGGTGATCGGCCGGTTGAGCGAACGCGGATTGTATGCGCTAACTTACGACTTCGAGACGGCTATCTGCAAGCTGGTGCGACTGACGTGCGATATCTCCCAGCCAGGTCATTGTTTCATGTTAGCGGGCGCGGTCTTCGTCGTTGGCGCCCAGGCCCTTGCCGTGATTGACGCAGAGAGCGGGCAGTCGCTGACGACCTCGCCATTTCCAAGATGTCTTTATCACCGCGGCCGCTTTTTCAGGAAGCGCGAAGGGACCGGCTGGCCTTGGTCTGCCGTGGCCTTCGATGGAAACGACGTCGTTTGGGAACTGCTGTTCAATGAAGACGCACGGCGAATCGGTCTGCTTGCCGTCTTCGATGCGGTGCGTAAAGAAAATCCGGTTGGAGTGACCGCTGCGGGCGAATTGATCTCCATCGGCAGCGACGTCAGGCAGAGGACCAACTTGCCTGCACCGCCCGGAAACCTGCACGTATTGGGAATCTCTCGCGACGGATCGAAGATCCTGTTCGAATATAGCGAAGCGAGCGCTCGCAAGCGAACGCTCATCGACGTCCATACGCTGGCCGCCACGCCGCAGGCGCCGAACGTCGATCCGCTCGCCGCCGTGGAATCAGAGAATTGGAAATGGGTTCGCCCCGTTACGCTCCGCCGCCGGTTTGAAGGCCTCGGCGTGAGCGCCAGCGGCGAGTTGATCCTCATCGGTCGGCGCGACAGTCTCTGGCCGCTTCGATTCGATGAGAGGGACCAAAGGATCTGCCTGGCGACCCAACCTGTTGAGACGGAACTTGTGGTTTCGCGACGCTTCGAAGTGCTTGACCAAAGCGCCACCAACCGTTACTCGCTCGCCGTCGCGGCCTTCGAAGACGGCAGCCGGGCCGTGCTCGACGCCCGCGGCCTGCTGCACTTGAAGAACTCCGATCCTGAACTGCCCGAATGCACGATTGTGCTGATCGAAGGACCGACCTCCGGCTGGGTCTCCGACGGGCGCTATTGGGGAACGCCGTATTTCGTCGGGCCATCCAGTCTGACTGACGACCGTGCAATCTATGAACAGGTCCTTCGCCCCTTCACGGAGCGACTGCGATGAACGTTAGCTTGCGCATTGCGTGTCGCGAGAAGCCGCAACGTGCAGCCGCGGCCTGGTTCGTGCCGGGCGCCACGGCGGAAGAATGGCTCGCAGAACTGGCCGACTGGCAACCGCCGCTGGCAGCGGCGCGGCTGTACGTCATTCCCGCATCTACTCAAGATCGCACGCCCTGCGGCGTTCTGGTGCTGGGCGCTGCGCCGCCTTCCGCCCGTCGCTCGCCGCGAGCATTGCCCTATGGCGTTCTGGCCCGGCGGCTCTATCTGCCGGTTGACGCGGAGCTCGAGCCGTCGCTCGACGATGTAGAGCTCGAGCGGTTGTTGGCAGCGGACGACGCCTTGTATCTGTGGCGTCCGCACGCCGGGCCCGTTCAATTGACAGCCGCTCGAGCGCTGACCGTCGGCGATTTGCTCTCGGCGCCCGAGCCGGGCGGCAACGCCTGGACCTGCGGCGTCGCGGGCATCGCGCTCAATGCGCGACTGCTCTCCATCGAGCCGGAAGCAACGCTGACTGTCGAGAACCTCTTCGAGCAGACTCGCGACGATATCGGCACTCAGCCGCTCGATCTCGAAAAGCTGCCGCCGGCGCAAAATGAACCGTCGCCAGGGGCCGCCGGCGCGTTGGGTCGCGCACTGCAACAGAAGTTGGCCCAAACGGTCTACTGGATGATGCAGCACGTTCCGCACTCGGGCGCCGCCTACAACTGGCTGAACAAGATGGAAGATTGGGCCGGCGCCAAATTGAATCAGTTGGCCCAATCGCTCGAAGCTTCGCGACACCGCGAATTGGCTCGGCTGCTCGATTTGCTGCGGTCCGATCCCGACGAAGGCCTGCGGTTCGCCTTGCCGATGGGCGGAGACGAACATCGCGGCCTGGCGCCTCCTTCAGGCCGTTTGGGCATGCGAAACGTCGACTTCAGCCTCGACCAGTTGCGCGGAGGCCGCGCCGCGGATTTCTGGGACCTGCCCGCAACGTTCCGAATGCAACTGATTGCGCGTTATCGGGAACTGGCCGCCAGGGAGCTGGCCCTCGGCCGGCACCGTCGCGCCGCCTACATTTTCGCCACGCTGCTGGGAGACTTCAATTCCGCGGCGGCCGCGCTGTGCGACGGCGGCCATTGGCGCGAGGCGGCCGTGCTCTACGAACAGAGGCTCAAACGCCCGCACGAGGCGGCCCGCTGCCTGCGGCAAGGCGGACTATGGAGCGAGGCGATCGCGCTCTACGAAAAGCTCGGCGAACATGAAACGGTCGGCGACTTGTACCAGCAGCTCGACCAGCGCGAAGCAGCCGAACAGGCCTGGCTGCGGGCGGTCGCTGCATGCGACGCCCGCAGCGATGCACTCGGGGCGTCCCGACTGCTGGAACAGAAACTGGGTCTGATCGACGCCGCCTGGCAGCGGCTGCGTTCGGCGTGGCCGCGTTCGCCGCAAGCGGCGCTGTGCGTAACGGAAGCATTTCAATTGTTCGGCCGCCACGCCAGGCATGAGCGGGCGATGGCGCTGGTCGATGAACTGATCGCCGAGCCAGCTTATCCGCAAAGCGAGGCCGTGCTGGTGGAACTGGTCGCCGCCCAGGCGCTCGGCTATGCCGACGCGTTGGTCTGCGAGCACGCCGCCGATCGGACTCGCATCGTCGCGGCAGACCGGCTGGAAGGCGCCAGGCTGACGGCAGATGAAACCCGGCGCATCGCCTTGGCCGTCGCCCGGCTCGTGCCGGCCGACCGCCTGCTGGCTCGCGACGCGCAGCGGTGGCTGAAACTGCGGTTGCAGCCGCGCACCACTGCGAAGCCGCTTGGCAGGCCAAAGGCGAAAGTGTCGCTGGAACGCGAGTTTCAGTTGTCCAGCTTCGTTGACTGGAACGCGGCGGTCGGCACGGACGACGCATTGTATGTAGCCGGCTATCGCGACCGCGATGTGGTGCTGGTACGCGCGAGTTGGCGAGACGCAATGGCCCCGCATAGCCAAGAGCGGGCGCCGCGGAGCCAGGGCCTGGAACTGGCGGACTCGCCATCGGGCGAAGCGTGGCGAGTCGAGCCGAAATTCGTCGGTCGGCCGATTTTGCTGGCCGCCGATCCTTACGGCGAGGCGCCGACCTTGGTCCACGTGTTGGGCCATGAACCGTTTGCCCCGAGAGCGTTCGCGGTCAGCGAGCGCTTCCCTGCAGCCATGACGGCGGGCGGACATCGAGGGTTGACAGCCTCCAGCGTGAGCGCGAACTATGCCGGCCGCGTCACGGTGAACATCGTCGAGGCGGCGACCGACGCCGAGCTGGTATTCAACGTCTATCTTTCGCACGATGCGCAGTTGCTCGGCTTGATCTCACTTTATCTGCGCGAGCTGGCGACGGGCGAGACTTCGCTCCACTACCCGCTGCCTGTGTTAACGCGCGAACAAACGCTCTGCGTGGCCGTCGATCGCGATTTGCGCTTTTTCCGCCAGCGACAAACGGCGGGCGTCGTTTCGCTGCCTGGTCGCATCTCGCAGCTCATCGGTTCGGCGCCCCACTCGCGCGCCCGGATTGCCGTGGCCATGCAGCAGGGAGGCGTCATCCTGTGGGGAGATCACGCCCAGGCGGAGCAAACGCCGTTTGCCTCCGAGATGGTCGACCCGCGTATCGCCCTGACCCGGCGCGGCTGGCTTGTAGCCGCGTCGAAAGACGAGATCGACGTCTATAGCACGGGCGGCGGCGAATTGTCTCTGCACGCTCGCGCCGCCGGCAGCGACGCCGCTCCGCTGGCCGCACTCGCCACGCACGCGTTCAACCAGTTTGCGCTCGTTTATCCAGGCGGACGCGTGGCAATTTATCGCATTTCGGAAAGGTAGTGCTTTACCCGGTCCAAGATCTGAGCCCGGCGATTTGACGCACCTCGCGCGCGGCTGGCGGCAGAGCGAAGCGATGCCCCAGTGAACCGAAGCTCAGTGCCAGGCCCGCCAACGCGGAAAGCTGGAAACGAACGCCGTCGCTGACTTACCTGACGCGTCAACTCAGGCGAGTGAGAAACGTCAGCCTCTGTTTACCATTGCGGCGTGTGGCCTAACCGAACAACTTCTTGATCGGCTGCCCCGTGGTCAACATCCGCGACAGCCCGGTGGCGTCTTGCGGATTGCTGATCGGGATGTCGAGGGCGTGATAAATGGTTGCAGCCAGCTCCTCGGGACGGACGGGGTTGGTGACCGGATGTTCGCCGTACTTGTTGGACTTGCCGTACACGCCGCCGCCCGCGATGCCGGCGCCGGCCAGGATCGCGGAAAAGCACCTCGGCCAGTGCTGCCGGCCGGGCGGATCCTGCTTCAGCACGTACGGCGTGCGGCCGAACTCGCCCGTCACCACCACCAGCGTATTATCCAGCATGCCGCGCTGTTTCAGGTCGGAAAGCAGTGCGGCCAGCGCCTGGTCCAGACGAGGCAAGCAAAAGCCCATGCCGTAGGAGCCGTTGCCGAAGGCGTTGCCCATGCCCATGTTTCCGCCGTGCATGTCCCAACTGCTGCTCGGCGGGCCTTGCCTGTCATGGTCGGCCTGGCCGACCCAGCCGTTGACGGTGACAAACCGCACGCCCGACTCCACCATCCGCCGCGCGAGCAGCAGGTTCTGCCCGAGCGGGTGCATTCCATAGCGCTCGCGAACCTTGGCCGGTTCGCGATCCATTTCAAACGCCTGGCGGCCTTCGGCTCGCGTCATGGCGTCATACGTCTTCTCGCGCAGATCGGACCAGTCCTTGACGTTGCGGTTCTTGTCGTACCTGTCCGACTCCAACCCGCGCAGCAGCACTTTGCGTTTGCCGAACCGCTCCTTGTCGTACTCGTCGTAAATCTGCGGCGGCTTGAAGCCGGGCATGGCCGGATGGTTGTCGGCCCCGCCGATAAACACAGGAGCATAAGCCGAACCCAGGTAGCCGCCGATGCCCAGGTTGGGCGCGCAAAACACGGGCGGACCCACGCATTTGATCAGCCAGGCGTTGGATACGAAGTTGCGTTTGCTCGGGTTGTGCTTGGCGACGAACGAGCCCAGGTAAGGTTGATCGTTCGGCACGCCCTGCTGCACGCGTTTCTCTGATTGGCCGCTGAGCAGGTTGTGCATGGCGTCGAAGTGATTGCTGATCGAGCCGGGATGCGACATGGAATTGATCAGCGTGAAGTGGTCCGTCACCTTGGCCAGTTCCGTGTGCATCTCATTGATGAGCATGCCCGGCACTTTGGTGGAGATGGGCTTGTACGGACCGCGAAAATCCTGCGGCGCCTCCGGCTTCATATCCCAGGTATCGACGTGGCTCGGCCCCCCGCAAAGCAGGACGAAGATGCAGGATTTCTCCGCGGCGACGGCCTTGCCCGAGGCGTCGACCTTGTCGGCGCCCATCACGATTCCCGGCATGCCGAGACTCAGCGTGCCTAAACCGCTGGCGATGAGGGCCTGCCGCCGGTTCATTTGGAAATCGTTCATGCCACAGCTCCCAGATCCAGATAAAAGGTCCAGATTGACGGCTCGAGCGAGGATTCTTCTGCCAGGCGACCGGTCAGATTCAGGCGACGGAACTGAGACGACCCTGGGCTCAACCCTTGCGTGGGCTCAGCCGTGCCAGGTCCCGCCGGTTCTTCCGGTGCATGTCAGCGATACAGATTCTAGCTGGTCCGGCTCCTCGACTCCATCTTTCCATCGGAAAGTCGGTCCGTTGGGCATGAGTGCAGGCCTGGAGCTGGGCACTGCGAATGAGAAGCTTCTTGGGCTCGGAAGGCTGTAGCTTTGTGCCAGTTTTTGTTCCGCTCCGGCGCCGCGGGGCTCGCCCCAGGGGGCAGCGGTGATTGATCAGCTAGAAGCCGGGTCTGACCGCGGCCTTGATCCCTTTTTCATTGCGGCCGCAAGCTCGACGCCTTTCGCTCCGGCGAAAGTAGCGATTCTTTCGCTCGCAAACCGACGATGGCGCAACTCACAGCGTGTTGTAAGCCCGCAGGCGGCCTGCGGTCAGCTCTCGCGTGAATTTGTAAAAGTGCCAATGGGTCACGCAGCGATTCAAGAACTGAGCCAGGCCGACGATGTCGCGGCGATGCTTGAGATTCCGCGTAAAGAAGTACCTGGCGTAGACCCGCCCGAGCGAGATCAAGGAACCATCCCGGAACAGGGCCCAGCCGAGAGACCAGAGCAACGAGATCGCATAAGCGAAGGTGGTGATGCGTTTGCCTTCGCCGGCCTTGCGGCAGATGTCGGCGCGGCGTTGCAGGTACTCGGCCGATTCGTAAACCTTGAAGTAGCGGTCAAGGTACGCTTCCGGCGCGTAGAGCCGCTTGACCAGGTCCCAGTAGCCTTGACGCAGTTCCTCCCGGCTCATCTGCTTTGGCACGAAATTGCAGCTTGGGTCTTCTTCGACCAGCCGGCCGTCGCGCTGCAGCCGCTCGTAGAGCGGCGTTTTCGGGATCGCCTGCAGCATGCCGACCATGGCCAGCGTGATGCCGTTTTCCTGGATGAACTGGAACTGGTCTTCGAAGATCCCTTGGTCATCGCTGTCGAAGCCGACGATGAATCCGCCGTTGACGTCGAGGCCCGCGTTTTGAATTCGCGACAGCTTGGCAGCCAGCGAGTCGCCGCGCGCATTCTGAAACTTCTTGGTTTCCTGCAGCGACGCTAACCTGGGCGTCTCGATGCCGATGAACACGCTGCGGAAATTGGCCCGGTACATCAACTCCAGCAGCTCTGCGTCGTCGGCAAGGTCGATGCTGGCCTCGGTCGTCAACCGCAGCGGATAGTTGTGCCGCTCCATCCAGGGAATCAACTCCTCGAGCAGCGCTTTGGCCTTCTTCTTGTTGCCAATGAAGTTATCGTCGACGATGAAGGCGGAATGGAAACCGGCCTGGCGCATGTCTTCCAGTTCGGCGACCAGTTGAGCGGGTTGCTTGACCCGGGGCTTGCGGCCGTAGATCACGATGATGTCGCAGAACTCGCATTGAAAGGGGCAGCCTCGCGAATACTGCAGCGCGCCGGAAGCGCAGCGGCCGACCTTGAGCAGATCGAATCGCGGCCGCGGCGCCTGGGTCATGTCGGTCGGCGAAGACTGCTCATAACGCGAGGCGGTGGGCGCCTCGCGGGCCAGGTCTTCCAGAAACCGGGGCCAGGTCGTCTCGGCCTCGCCGACGAAGATCACGTCGCACAGACCCTCAAAAAACTCTTCCTGGACCGAAGCGAACGGGCCGCCCACGGCGGTGAAGATCTCCAATTCGCGCAACCGCAGCAGAATCTCCCGCATGCGGAGCTTCTGCACGTTCATGCCGGTTACGCCGACGACGTCGAAGCCGCGCAGGAACTGCCAGTCAATCTCTTCGACGTTCTCGTCGAGCACGTACACGTTGTGGTCGCCGCACAGCCCGGCCACGGCCGAAAGCGAGCCGGGGATCATGGTGCTGCGTTTGTCGCCCGGATAGAGCGGCAGGGCGAATTCAAAGCCCCAGTACGAGGGCTCGAACCGGGGGTTGATCAGGCAAATCGACAGCGTCTTCGGCGGCGGGCTCGCGGCGGACGCGTCCGCCGCGAGCGGTAGGGTCTTGCTTGCCATCAGGCGTTTTTCTGTTCTTTGCCGAAGGAACGAGGGCCCCGCACGGGTGGACGGCTTGCGCAACATACGGGATTTGCGGTAAATTCCAAACACCAATGCATTTTTCCGCGGATCGCTCTGTCCCGGGGACGAATTGCGCGGTATAGTTCCATTGGTCGGTTTGACGATGCGCCCCGTGACGTTTGTTTTTGCGAACTCGCTCGCTGCCCTCTCGCCTTTCCCTCCTGGCGGGCCACCACTTTGGCCCCTTTCGTTTCGGCCCGGAAAGTACCTATAGGGCCGGTATGCCGTCTTCGAGGAGTTGAACGGTGAGTAAGAAGCTTTATGTCGGGAACCTGTCCTACAGCGTGACGAGTTCAAGTTTGGAAGAATTGTTCAGCCCGTTTGGCGAGGTCCGCAGCGCCCAGGTGATTGAGGACCGCGACACCGGACGCAGCAAGGGCTTCGGCTTTGTCGAGATGACCAACGACAACGCCGCCCTCGAGGCGATCCAGGCGTTGAACGAAAAAGAGCATGATGGCCGTAATTTGACCGTCAACGAGGCTCGCCCGCGCGAAGATCGCGGCGGAGGCGGCGGCCGCGGTTACGGCGGCGGTGGAGGCGGACGCGGCGGCTACGGTCGCCGCTAGTCCCGCTCGATTCAACCGGCGATTCGCCGCTGAAACACAAGCCAGCGCCGGAGCGACGCCCACGCGTCGCTCCGGCGTTTTGCTTTTACCAACGCCAGCTTTGCTGCTCTGCATAAAATCTCGACGTCTGCCTCGCCGCCCCCCAGGCTGCCGTCGTCCGGCGAGGATCGCCTGCGGTATAATGAGGCTATGGACACAACCAGCGAAGTTCGAGCCGCCGCCCTGGCCCAGCTCAAGCAGGCCCAACGCATGATCGAAGAAGGCCGCCAAGAGCTTTCCGCCGCCCATGAGAAAATCAGGATAGCTCAAGAGTTGATTGACCAAAGCGCCGACACGCTCCGCGAGACGTCGCCGGCCCATCATCCAACCTTGCACCTGGCCGTGCCGGCCGAACAAGCGGAATAGCCCGCCTGGCGACCGGATCGCTTCGGTCTCAATCAGTGGCGCGGTGCTCGGCAAACTTTGCCCGCGTTTCGGGGAGAGTTTCCGCCGCTTAAGCCGGGCAGTCTTCAGCGTTGGCCCCGGGCCATGCGCGTATCGGCTTCCGGCGGGGTGTTAATTCCGCGGCTTGTTTCCGAAGATCACGCCAACCGGGTCGCCGCTCTGCCCCGCGCGGATTTCTTGAAAGTAGACGGCGGCCGTCGCTCGCGGCAGCTTGCACTCGAGCTCCCGCGTCTTGTCGGCTTGCACTTTTTCCAGCAGCAGTTGGACCTGTTCCGCTTCGTCGGCAAGCTTGTCGAAAAACAGCGAAACGGCGATCTCTTTTCGAAGTCCGTCTTGCGCGGCGCCAGCGCCGACCTTGTAGTCCTGGATGCCCGTCATTCTCCAGCGCGCGTGGACGGCCACGCCGTCGATTTCGATCAGGCCGGTTCCGCTTTGCGTGAAGTTTCGAGTGCGCGATTCGTCCATCAGGGAGTCTTTCATGATTTAGGAATGTTTGTTTGCCATCCGCGTTTCGTTCAAACCTGCCATGGGCGTGCTCCGCAGGTCCTTCAGCAGCGCTTTGGCGTCGGGAGCGGCCGCAGGCGCGTTGTGCCGTTGCCGGGCGAGCATCAGCGCCGCGCCGAGCACGATCGCCACGGCGACCAGAAAGATCGCCAACTTGACGAGCGCGCGGCGAACTCGCCACTTGTCGACGTCGCCGCAGCGCGGGCATCGCAGGGCCCATGCCGACATCGGCTGCCAGCACGTTCGGCAATGGATCGACGCCATGACTTCCGCCTATCCGCCAAGGTTCACAGTGGTATGCCAGGCCATCATTTGCGCCGCCGGGCGCCCATCTGACGCTCGCGCGTCGCTCTGTCACGAGCCGCCTTCTTGTCCGCTTTCTTGGCCGCTTTTTGCTCGGCTTTGCGTTCGGCGTCGGTGAGCGAGCGGGTATCGTTGTTGGTTGGCAGGTCGGAAGACATAGCATAATCCTTATCGGGCCTGCGGGGCCCTCGCCGGTCGGCCTGAACTTCGCAGCGCATCCAAGGCGCTTGCGGAGAAACCGCGCCCCAGAGCAAAAACCGGCCGCCTCGCTTCAGCTTTGTTTGCACGACGAGTGCGACTGAGGCGACCATTAGGCGACCGTAATCGCCGTCAATTCAAAGAAGACCAGCCCCTGCTGCGTCGCGCCGAGTACTTCAACGCTCCGCGCTCGCCGAAAGGACTGAACAAGTCTCAAGACCAGAAAATCGTGACGCCAGCGCCCCGGACCGCCGACCTGCTACTTATTGCTCGCCATTTAACTTCCCAAACACGGCAACGCGCCGAAGCGGGAATCCCGGCTATTGATCCCATTCCGGGCCGAAGCGGAAAGGACCAAATAAGCGGCCGGACGGGCGGGAAAGGCGACGAGCGAGTCAACAAGAATCTTCCGCGCCGTCAAATCGACTAACGGCAGTATAGCATACCTTGGCCGCAAAGACATCCCTGACTTTTGTTTGCGGTCCGGCCTAAACGGGCGGCGCCCTTCTGTTTTAGCCACAACGTGGCGTAATTCACCAGCCTGGGGCGCCGCCCCAGGTATGCGGCAGCCCACGTCAATTCGACCAGCCCTGAAAGGGCGTAACGACGGTCGGCGCCCGTGACGCCGCTTTGGGGATTCGACGACAAAAGATGTGTGCCGGCGGTCCTGGGGCAACGCCCCAGGCGGGTGAGTCGGGCGCCTTCAGTGCTGAGAATCGCTGCAAGCGAGCGACATGACAAGCTTCCAACCGGCGGAGAAGTCGTGAAGATGCCGTCTTTCGCGGCGGCCGCAAGATTGTCGCTTTTCGCTCCGGCGAAAGTGGCGCTACATTCGCTTGCAGCGAAAGGCGACTATTTCTCCGCTCT
>DASZUP010000528.1:0-2003 GCA_035547635.1 Pirellulales bacterium | reverse complement strand
CGGTGAACGTGTACGAACCATTCTTTTCCACCAATGCGCCGTCGCCGTCATCTTTGTCGCCCGTGTCGTACGCCGGCAGGCCGGCGAAGCCGAGTTGGCTTACCGCCGCGAGCGAGACGCCCGGCCAGATGGTCTTCGGCAACGACGGCGTGTTTGCCGACGCCAAGTTGCAGCCGGGGCTGAGCCCTCTGCAGCAAAGCATTCTGGCGGACCTGGAGAACCAGATCGTGGCCGCCCTCAACCGAGGCGTGGCGACGACTTACACCACCACGGCGGACTGGCAGAACCCAGCCCACTATTATGCCGACGGGCAGGTCTCGAACTTGTACGCCAAGTTCCTGCACAAGCAGGCCATCAACGGCACGCCGATCTTCATTGACGGCAAAGCCTACGCCATCGCTTACGACGATCAGGCGGGGCAGAACCCGTCGCTGGTGCTGCTGAACCAAAGCGGCGTCACGACCACGTTCGGGCCCTGGCTGGCGGCTGCGGATCAGAACTCGAACTTCGTGAAAGCGGTCTACCGAAGCGTGCTCGACCGCGCTGCCGACACGGCCGGGCTCAACTACTGGCTTGGCCTGCTGACGGCCGGCACGTCGCGCTACGACGTCAGTCTCGGCATCGTCGGCAGCGTCGAGGGCCGCACCGATTATATTCAAGGGCTCTACATGGATCTCTTGAATCGCACCGGGGACACGGAAGCCGTCGACTATTTCCTGGGCCTCTATACGGCAGGAGCGACCGATGCGCAGGTCAAATCCATCATTTTCGGTTCGTCCGAGTACTTTGAGTTACACGGCGGCAGCAATTCCGGCTTCCTGGACGGCCTCTACCTTGATGAATTGAGCCGCTCGCCAGACAGCGATGGCTTCGCGTATTTCAGCCAACTGTTATCACAGGGGACTTCGCGGACCGACGTGGCCGCGATGGTGATCGGCAGCCTGGAGGGCGAGCAGGACACGGTGGAAAGTTATTACGAGGCGTACCTGGCACGCCCGGCTGACCCGGGCGGATTGAGCTATTGGACCGGCCAGCTCCAGCAAGACAACAACGATGAGCTGGTTCAAGCCGGCATTTTGGGCTCCGAAGAGTACTACCTCCGCGCGTAGCAACGGAAGGCGACGCCCTAACGGCTGCGGGCGCAGTCGCGGGCGCTGACAGGGAGGTTGCCTCTTGTCAGCAGGGGCGGTTTCCAGGCGCCATGCCTGCATGGGCGCCTGGAAATCGCCGGAAAGGATGCGGACCGGATCGCTTAAGCGAGACCTTCGAACGTGAGCTTGCCGAGCAGCGTCTTGACGTGCTCGGGCGTCATGAGCTCTTCGAGCTTGAAGCGGAGGTCGACTTTGACTTGGTGAGAGGGATCGGCCTGGACTTTGAGCAGGTGCACCTGGATCATCGCCAGCTCATAGGCCAACACGATGAGCTCCGTGAACGACAGCGTTTCCTCCTTGCCGTCGGACAAGCTCAGCCGCCATTGCGTGCCCTTCAGTTGCTCCGCCGCCTGATCGCTTTTCAGAACTTCGGGATTCTGCAACGCCTCGTCCGGCGGAAAGATTTTGAACTTTTCGCCGAGTTCAACGATCCGCCCGATCAACTTCGCGACCAGATTCATGCGTTCATCGGCGATTTCTTCGTGCATGGTCGGGGCCTCTCAGCACGCGGCGAGATTGCGGGGCGTCTACAACTGAAGCGGGAGGGTTTGCGCCGCAACGGCGCAAACCCCCTTGAGTGGCCGAGGCGGGGCTCGAACCCGCACGTAGGTTACCCTACACGGGATTTTAAGTCCCGGGCGTCTGCCAATTCCGCCACTCGGCCATGGGAAAGATCAAAAACGGCGTACTCGATCGTTGAAGACCAGAAACTGTTGCCTGGATAATTGTGAAAACGTCGGCTGGCCGCGCTTGTTCGGGCAAACTCGTCTGCACGGGGGGCGGCCTTTCCGCTAGACTAGCCTAATGATTTGCCGGGCGGTCGCCAAGATGGCGAGCGTAATCTGGCGGTTG
>DASZUP010000527.1:0-3584 GCA_035547635.1 Pirellulales bacterium | reverse complement strand
GGCGCCGCGACGGTCACTTTCAGCGGCTCGCTGGAATAGGCGTACTTCATCACGAAATTGATCGAGACGTTGGCCATCACGCAAAACTGCTGGTTCTCCACCGGCTTGGCGTCAGCCGCCGCGATCAGCGTGATATGGCCTTTTGATTGATCTCCCGAGAGCAAAGTCTGGCTGTTTTTGTCGTCAATTTTGACGCCCGGCGGCAAGCTGTTGCCGAACACGCCGCCGAGATGCTGCATCAGGCAGTCGAGCGTGACGTTGCCTTTGAAACCTGCCTGCCGCTCGATCTCGACTTCGATCTTCTGCGATTCGTTCGGCTTGAGCGTGATGGCGTTCGTGCTGACTTTGATGCTCTTGATATCCATCACATCGCCGACGGAGACCGTGTGCATTTCCACCGGGAAGTGGGAACGCCCGCCGCCGGGCATGTAGATTTCCTGCATCGGGTAGGCCGTGGCGGAAAGGTGCAGCGGCGGCTGGTTGGCATCCGCCGCCGGCATGGTCGCCGTGCCGGTCACCTTGACGTTCGCCGCGCCGTGCGGAGCGTCGGCGGCGGCCTGCAGCACGATGCAGCCGTCTTTTTCGCTGGCAAGGATCCTGCCACATTGCGCCGTCACTCCCGGCGGCAATCCTTCGATCGCCAGTTGCACGTCGCCGGCAAAACCATTTTTGCGATAAGCCCGCACGAAGATCACCGCGCCGACGCCCGGCGCCAACAGAGTCTTGTCGGTGTCGAGATCGAGTTGGAAGTACGGCTCGCTGCGGATGATTTCCAGAAAGTAGACGAACTCCGGGCCGCCGCGCAAGTGCAGGTCGCGCACTTCGACGTAATACTTGCCGTCGGCGGGTGCGGTCCAGTTCTCGCTCTGCGAGTCGGCGTAGATGTGCCGGCCCGTGTTCATGTCGTCGGCTTCCAGAGCCGCGCCCCCTTTTTCATTGAGCACGCGGACGATGGAATCGAGCGCCGATTGATGCCGCCTGGCCACAATCTCGAAACTGAATCGTTCGCCCTTCTTGGCCTCGAACGCGTAGTAATCGACGTCGCCCGGCTTCGAAATGCAGCCGCTCACGCCGATCGGCACGCCGACCGGCTGGGCCTGGGCCAGTTGATCGTTATCGGCCTCGGTTTCCAACGCCTCGGGCAACCGGCTGACGATGACCGGCGCCGGGCTGGCCGGCGCTCCGGCCAGCGGCAGGTTGATCCACTGCAGCCCAGCGGGCGTTTCCGGCGGCAGCGTGATCAGCGCCGTCGGATCGGCCGGCAAGTTGAAGCCGACCAGGGTGACGCGCGTCGCCGAACCGGGCGTGACGCGCGGAGGGTAAACGTTGGTGATGAACGGGCGATCGTTGGCTTCGATGCTGTACTGCCATTCCGCATTGCCCTGGTAGCGAGCATCGCGGATTTCCAAGACGTACTCTCCCGCCGTTGCAAAGCGGTAGTTGAGCAGCGGATCGCCGAAGAAATAATTGTCGTTCAGCGCCAGCACGCCGCCCATGGAGTTTCGCAACGTGAGAATCGGGTCGGAATGCACCTGCAGATCGTGGATCTTGTCCTCGCATCGCGACGACTGCACGTGAAACGTCAACGATTGATTGGCCTCGACGGTGAACTTGAAGAAGTCGACGTCTTCCGCCTTTTCAATCGCTCCGCAGAGCGTCGCGGGTAGCGTAACGGCCTGTGCGTCGGTCAGCGCGTCGTGTTTGGGCGCTTCGTAGGTCACCGGGTCTCGCACCAGCACCAACTGGCCGACGGTTGAGGCGCCTTGCGGAGTAATGACGCGAAAGCTGCGCGGTCCCGGCACGGCGTCGGCGGCGACGGTGAACTTCAATTTGATTTTCGGAACCTGGGGCTTCTTGGGCGGTTCGGCCGGTTTCTTTTCGTCCTTGGTCTCGGCCGCTTTCGTCTGATCGGCCTGGGCTTCTTCCGGCTTGGTTTCGGGCTGCACGACTTCGCCCGTCACGCCGGGGCCGTCGACCAGCACCTGGCTGGCGCCGTACAAATTGTAACGCGCCGAGACTTCGTGTTCCGTCGAGGCGCCAATCTGCACCGCGATCGGCTTGAGGCTCATCAACATCGGGTAGGAGCTTTGGCCAAACGCCGGAGCGGCGCAAGCGGCGTGCAAAACGTATGTGAGCGCCATCGCCGAGAAGATCGCTAACGCGGAATTCGGAATTCGGAATGCGGAGCGTCTGATCGCAAACGCTACAGCGCTGCGTCGCTCTTTTCCGAATTCCGCATTCCGCATTCCGACCTTGGCTGCCACATGCCGCATAGTCTTCACCTGACGTGCAAAAACTGTTTTGAGTTGATCAGCGTCCATAGCAGGTCTTCGTAGAACGTCTTCGGATCGGGGCATTGAGCGAGAAACGATTGGCAAACGGCCAGTTCTTCAGGCGTCGGCCGACGCGACCACGTGGCCAGGTACAATTCAGCCACGTTCTCTTCGAACGGCTTGTTGGCGGCCAGCAGCGTCGCCAGCCGGCCCTTGGCGTCGCCTATCTTGTTGGCCAGCAGGTCGCCGTTGAGCGTGTGCAGCGCTTGCGCTAAATTGGCGTCGGGCGTGCGTTCGCATTCGCACACGCTCACGCGCCCCGGCTTGCCGAACGTCTTGAGGAAGTAGTCGGGATAATCGCCGTCGGGCAGTTCAATGGCCCGGGTTCCCAGCGGCACGCTCTTGAATTTCGTCTGCGTGCCGAGCGCCTGGTCGATGGCATCCAGCAGCGGTTCTGCAGCCAGCCGTTTGACGCGATAGTGGGAATAATAGCGACTGTCCGCCGCATTGGCCGGCAGCGGCTGCGAGTCGAGCTGATACAGGCGCGAGTTCATAATCGTCTGCAGCAACTGCTTCAGATTGAAACAGTTCTTGGCGAAGTCGACGGCCAACGCGTCGAGCAATTCGCCGTTGCTCGGCGGGTTGGTGGCCCGCATGTCGTCAATCGGCTCGACCAGACCGCGTCCCAACAGGTAGGCGAAGTAACGATTGACGACGTTCTTGGCGAAGAACGGATTGGCCGGGTTGGTCATCCAGTCGGCCAAGGCCTGGCGGCGATCGGGCGTTTCGGGCGCCGGCTGGCCTTCCAGCGGCGTGGGTTGCATCACCTGGCCGGTGCGCGGATGCCGGACGTCGCCGCCGTTGCGGACCATGACCACTTGTTCGCGACCGAACAGGCCGAACTCTTGGCTGTTCTTGGTGCCGACTCGGGCGAAGAAGGCGGCAAAGCTGTAGTAGTCTTCCTGCCCATACTTCTCGTACGGGTGATGGTGGCACTTGGCGCATTGCATCCGCACGCCAAGAAACAACTGGCTGGTCGTTTCACACAGGTCCAGCGGATTGTTCGCCACGCGGAAGTAGTTGGCCGGCCCGTCGCGATAGATCGAACCTTTCGCCGTGATCAGCTCGCGCACGAACTGGTCAAACGGCTTATTCTGACGCAGCGACTCGCCGATCCAGTTGTGCAAGGCCCACATGCCTTGCTCGCCGATTACCTTTGAATTCGAGCGGATCAGGTCGGCCCATTTCAAGGTCCAGTAGGCTGCATACTGGTTGATGTAAATGTCCTTCGCCGGATCGCCGGTCAGTCCG
>DASZUP010000526.1:0-16319 GCA_035547635.1 Pirellulales bacterium | reverse complement strand
TCGTCGTGAAACCCGATCCAGAGCGAAATGCCGGCGCCGGCCGACTCGCCGAAACAGGCGATTCGCTGCGGGTCGATATTCCACTCGCGGGCCTTCGAGCGCAGGAACTGGACGGCGCGGGCGCCGTCGCGCTGCGGCTCGGGAAAGAGCACCTGCTTGCCGTCCGCATAGCGATAGTTGACCGTGGCAAAATGGATGCCCGACTCGTTCAGCACATTCACCAACCCGGCGTGGCAGTCTGATTTATCGCCGGAAATGAAAGATCCGCTGTGAAAGTACGCCACCAGCGGCGCGGGACGGTCCGTGCGGGCCTGGTAGAAGTCCAGCGCCTGCTGCTGCGCCGGGCCGTAGGAGACGTCGGTGAAGGTCGCCTTGAATTCATACGCGGACGGCTCTTCGCGAGAGCACGCCAGGTAGGCCAGAAACCCGAAAAAAATCGCCACGCCGATGAACGCCTCCCAATGAGAAAGTGTGCGAGCCATCGCGATCCTCGTTAAAGGAGCCGATTTCAGTCAATGGTTGACGGAAGCGTTTGGTCCCATGCGCCGGCGCCGAAAAAACGACAACCTGGCGGCCTCCCCACGGTATCGCAATCCAGGCTTGCCGATTGAGCCTCGAAAATCTGGCCGGGAGAAAACATCGCTGGGATGTTCTTGGGGGAACGAGTAGCAAGCTTGCCCTTGCCTACGAAGTCCCAACGACGCCCCCATCCATAATAATAGAACGAGATGATATTTCACCGTCCAGCCGCCCATCAAGAGGAAGTTTCCGATCGAAACGCTGGCTTACATTTGTGCAAGGATGGAAGCGCCCAGGGCCCGGCAATTGCCGCTTTGGCGCGGCGCCTGAGGGATGTCCAGGCGCCCTCAAATGGCGGGTGTTCGCTGCAGGCGCCTCAAGCCGGGACTGGCCGGCGGGCAGGCGATCCAGTAACTTCCTCCAGCATGGCAGGCTGCTGAATTGCGGGGTCCGGCCGCAACGCGCCTTGGTCGCAGCGGTTCTCCTGCTCGTCTCCCCATCCCATCGGTCTGAGCCCGTTATGACTACCGCCGAACATGAACGTCTGCTGCACTCGCCGAATATGTCCGCCGACTGGCGCCATTGGGGGCCCTATCTCTCTGAACGCCAGTGGGGCACGGTGCGAGAAGATTATGGCGCCGACGGAAACAGTTGGACCTATCTCCCTTTCGACCAGGCGCACTTGCGGGCGTATCGTTGGGGCGAGGACGGCATTGCCGGCTGGTCCGACAATCAGTCGCGGTTGTGCCTGGCGCTGGCGCTCTGGAACGGCCGCGATCCGATTTTGAAAGAGCGCCTGTTCGGCTTGAGCAACCCGGAGGGGAATCACGGCGAGGACGTCAAGGAGCTGTACTATTATCTCGACGCCACGCCGACGCACTCCTACCAGAAGCTGCTGTACAAGTACCCGCAGGACGAGTTTCCGTATGCGCGGCTGCGCGAAGAGAATCGCCGCCGCGGCCGCGATCAGCCGGAGTTCGAACTGCTGGATGCCGGCGTGTTCGATGCAGACCGCTATTTCGACGTGTTCATTGAATACGCCAAGGCCGCCCCGCACGACGTGCTGATGCAAGTCACGGCGCACAACCGTGGGCCCGAGCAAGCCGCGCTGCACCTGCTGCCGCAGTTGTGGTTCCGCAACACCTGGTCGTGGCGGCCTTCGAACCGCGAGAAGCCCGGCATTGGCTTGGCTGACGAGCACGTCATGCGGGCCCGCCATCGCGGGCTGGGGGACTATTACTTCTATGCCGAGAGTCCGGCGGAAGCGTTGTTCTGCGAGAACGATACGAACGTTGCGAAGTTGTTCGGCGGGGCGCCGGCGGACGGCTATTACAAAGACGCCTTTCACGATTACCTTGTCCAGGGACGCAAGGCGGCGGTCAATCCTCGTCGAGAAGGCGCCAAGGCGACGTTCCGGTACGAGCTGAACATCCCGCCGGGCGGCAGCCGTACGATTCGCCTGCGACTGTGCGACCGGACATGGGCGTCGGCCTTCGACAATTTCGACCGGACGATTGAACTTCGGCGCCGCGAGGCGGACGAATTCTACGCCGCGCTGCAGCGCGGCCTGGCGGACGAGGACGCGCGGCGCGTGCAGCGTCAGGCGTGGGCCGGCATGCTCTGGAGCAAGCAATTCTATCTGTACGACGTGCCGCGGTGGCTCGAGGGCGATCCGCTGCAGCCGCCGCCCCCGGCAGACCGGCGGCGCGGCCGCAATCACGAGTGGCTGCACTTGAACAACGCGGACGTGATCTCCATGCCCGACAAGTGGGAGTATCCCTGGTACGCGGCCTGGGATCTGGCCTTTCATTGCCTGCCTTTGGCGATCGTCGACGCCGAGTTCGCCAAGCAGCAGTTGATCCTGCTGACGCGCGAATGGTATATGCATCCCAATGGGCAGTTGCCCGCCTATGAGTGGGCGCTGGCCGACGTCAATCCGCCGGTACACGCCTGGGCCGCGTGGCGCGTGTTCCAGATGGATCGCAAGCAGCGAGGCGACGCCGGCGACCTGCAGTTTCTGGAGCGGGTGCTTCATAAGCTGCTGCTGAATTTCACCTGGTGGGTGAATCGCAAGGATGCCGGCGGCCGCAATATCTTCCAGGGCGGCTTCTTGGGGCTGGACAACATCGGCGTCTTCGATCGCAGTCAGCCGCTGCCGGCCGGCGGTCAGCTTGACCAGGCCGACGCCACCGCCTGGATGGCCATGTACTGTTTGAATCTGATGCGCATCTCACTGGAACTGGCGCTGCACAATCCGGCGTACGAAGACATCGCCACGAAGTTCTTCGAGCATTTCCTCGGCATCGCGCAGTCAATGACCAACCTCGGCGATGCCGGCCTGACGTTGTGGGACGACGAGGACGAATTCTACTACGACAAGCTGGTCGCCGATTCAGGCGAGCCGGTGACGCTTCGCGTGCGTTCGATGGTCGGGCTGATTCCGCTGTTTGCCGTGGAGACGCTGGAGCCCGACATGCTGGCGCGGCTGCCCGATTTCGACCGCCGCTTGAAGTGGCTGCTCAGGCGCCGGCCTGAACTGGCGGCCCTGGTCTCGAGCTGGACCGAGCCGGGGCTGGGGGAGCGGCGGCTGTTGTCGCTGCTGCGCGGCAGCCGCATGAAGAAGCTATTGCGCCGCATGCTCGACGAGACGGAGTTCCTCTCTGATTATGGCGTACGCTCGATGTCGAAAGTCCACGAGAGCCAGCCGTTCACGCTGAACTGTCACGGCGCCGAGTCCAGCGTGTCGTACGAGCCCGGCGAATCGCGGTCGCCCACCTTTGGCGGCAATTCGAATTGGCGCGGGCCGATCTGGGCGCCCGTCAACTACCTGCTGATCGAGTCGCTGCAGAAGTTCCATCACTACTTCGGCGACGACTTCAAGGTCGAGTGCCCGACCGCCTCGGGAACCTACCTTTCTCTCGAGGCCGTGGCGCAGGAGCTGACGCGCCGATTGACGAAGCTCTTCTTGCGAGACGGCCAAGGGCGGCGCCCGGTCTTCGGCTCGCACGACAAATTGCAGAACGATCCGCACTTCCGCGATTATCTGTTGTTCTTCGAGTTCTTCCACGGCGACGACGGCCGCGGCTTGGGGGCCTCGCATCAGACCGGCTGGACAGGCCTGATCGCCAAACTACTGCAACCGCGCCGCGAAGAACGCCGTTCGTGCAATTTGAGCGTGAACGACAACGCGCAGCTCGAGATGCGGCCGCGATGATTTCCGCACGCGCCGGCTTGTTCAGCGGAATTGCCGAAGCCGACGGCTGAATCTTCTTCCTCTTGCCACGGAACGGCGTTAGCCTGAAGTCATGGCGAAGTTGCAGTTTCAATTCAGCCTTGCCGCCTTGCAGTTGAACGTCGCTGCGGTTGCGGTCGTGCTGGCGATTTTTCTAGTTCCAAGCCAACTCGGCGATGCTTTGTTGGTTGCGATTGTCATTTGCCTTTCGTCGCTCTGCCTCGTCGGAGCTGCGTGCGGAGGCGGCGACGTCCGGGCATTTTGCCTGGGCGCCTCCGTGCCGTTGGGTTTGATGTTGCTCTATTTCGGGACGCACCTCGAGCTGCTTTTCGAGACGGAGTGGTTCATGTCCGCCGAAGGGAACCGCATGCACGTCGTTCGCAAGACGATAGCGATGCTGATCATAGGCGCCATTGCGCTCGGTTATCTGGGCGTCGGTTTTCGACGGCTGATCGAGGCGCACGATTCCCAGGCTGGTCGTGAGTCCCCAGGCGACGAATGACATCGGCGGCTGAAATCCGACCCGTCGAGAACGCAAGCAATCGGAAGATGGTTGAGCCGAATTCTCAAGTCCTCGCCGCTCAGGCCGCTTTCCCAGATGCATGTCCGAAAACGGCCAGACGCCGCCCAGGCTCTCGCTACACTTGAGGCATGGAACTCGATCACGAAACGTGTTACCGGGCATTGGTCGCCCGCGATGTCCGCTTCGACGGCGTGTTTTTCGTCGGCGTGAAAACCACGGGCATTTATTGCCGTCCGATCTGCACCGCCCGCACGCCGCGCCGCGCGAGTTGCCGTTTCTATCCGAGCGCCGCGGCGGCCGAAGGCGAAGGGTTCCGCCCCTGTTTGCGCTGCCGTCCGGAACTGTCTCCGGGGCAGGCGCCGGTCGACGCGGCGGGCCGTATTGCCGCGGCCGTGGCGGCGCGGATCGAAGCCGGCGCGCTGAACGATGGCGGAACGATCGACGCGCTGGCCGATGAGTTTCAGCTCTGTTCGCGGCAACTGCGCCGCGTGGTGCGGAGTGAATTGGGCGTTTCCCCGGTTGCGCTGGCCCAAACGCACCGCCTGCTGCTTGCCAAACGCTTGCTTAGCGAGACGCGATTGCCGGCCGCGCAGGTCGCTTTCGCCAGCGGCTTTGGCAGCGTGCGGCGCTTCAACGCCGTGTTTCATGCGCGGTATCGACTTTCGCCGCTGCAGTTGCGGCGGTCGCGGATGGCGCCGGAAAGCGGCGCAGCGCTTCGTCTCAGCCTGGCCTATCGGCCGCCGCTGGCCTGGGATGCCCTGCTGAGCTTCCTGGCGGCGCGGGCGACGCCCGGCGTGGAGTGCGTCAGCGGGCAGACGTACTGTCGCACGGTCGCGGTTGGATCGCATCGCGGGTGGATCAGCGCCTCGCCCGTCGCCGGTCGTTCGATCATTTCCGTGGAGATTTCCAACTCGCTCGTTCCGGCGCTGGGCTCCGTACTGGCAAGTCTCAAAAACCTGTTCGATTTGAACGCCCGGCCTGATGTGATTGCGGAGCGGCTGGCCGCGGACCGGCGACTGGCAACGTTGATTGCGCGGCAGCCGGGCCTGCGGACGCCCGGCGCTTGTTCGGGCTTTGAATTGGCCGTTCGCGCCGTGCTCGGCCAGCAGATCTCGGTGCGCGGGGCCTCGACGCTCTCGGGCCGTCTGGCGGCGGCGCTGGGCGAACCGATTGAAACGACGCTGGCCGAGTTGTCGCGAGTGGCGCCGACGGCCGAACGCCTGGCGAGCGCCAGTCGCCAGGAGCTTTGCCGCGCCGGCATGACCTCGGCCCGAGCCGATTGCCTGCGCGCGCTGGCCCGCTCGGTTGCCGACGGCCGCTTGCAACTGGCGCCGACGGCGGCCCCCGAGACGGTGATCGAACAGTTGCGCGAGCTGCCCGGCATTGGCGACTGGACGGCGCAGTACATCGCGATGCGAGCGTTGCGCTGGCCCGACGCGTTTCCCGCGGCAGACCTCGGGTTACGCAAAGCCTTGGAAATGCCGAGTGCTCGCGACGTTCTGGCGGCGGCGGAAGCCTGGCGGCCGTGGCGCGCCTACGCCGCCATGCACGTATGGAACTCGCTGACTGCACGGCAGCCGGTAATTCATCCCAAGCGGACAACCAGGAAGAGCGCATAATGGCTGAAACAATTTATTACGCGGAGGCGCCCAGCCCGCTGGGCGAACTGCTGTTGTTGTCCGACGGCGAGTCGCTCTCCGGTCTGTACTTTGCAGGCCACCGGCGAGGTCCGGCGCCCGGCGCCGATTGGCGCCGCGACAAGGGGCCGTTCAAACAAGTCGAAGACGAACTGGCCAGATACTTCGCCGGCGAGTCGTGCGAGTTCAACGTTCGCCTGGCGCCGCGCGGGTCGGAATTTCAGCGCGAGGTCTGGAACGAGTTGCGACGCATTCCCCCCGGCGCCACGCTGACCTATGCCCAACTGGCGGCACGAATCGGACGTCCCAAGGCCGTACGGGCGGCAGGCGCCGCCAACGCTCGCAATCCGATTTCGATCATCGTGCCCTGCCATCGCGTGGTGGGCGCCCGCGGCGCCCTGACCGGTTACGCGGGCGGGCTCGAACGCAAAGAGTGGCTGTTGAGGCACGAAACGCGGCTGAACGCACCTGTTCGGGTGCAAGCCGCTAGCGTAGCGGAATCTGTGAAGATTCCGTGCGGCGGCGCCTGAGCCCCGCGCCGTTAGACGTTGGGAGAACCGTGCAGCGGGCCCCGACTACTCACGCTCTTCCGCCGCGACGGCGTCGCGGCGAAAAAACCGTGGCGGGCGATGTGCGCGAAGCTTTTCAAAGGTTTGACGCTCGCCCGGCGTCGTCTTACGATGGTCGCGAGTCGGGCCGTACCAGCGTCTCCCGGCGCTGCACGACGTGCAGCAAGAAACAAGGCGATGCGGGGCGTCGAACATCGGAGAGAGCCATGCTTCAGCGAGATTTGCTGCGCCCCGTGATCCTGCTGACGACCGCCCTGGTCGTTGCCATTCCGTCCGCCGCTTTCGCCGCAGAGCCGGCGCGCGTGTTCAAGGCGGGCGCCTATGCCATCGATATTACGCCGCAGAAGTTTCCCGTCGATTCGGCCGGCAACCTGACGCCGCGCACGGCCTTGGCGGCGCATGACCCGCTGCACGCGCGGTGCCTGGTGCTGGACAACGGCGAAACGAAGATTGCGCTGGCCGTCTGCGACAGTTGCATGATTCCTCGCGAACTGTTCGACGCGGCCAAGCAGCGCGTCGAGCGCGAGTGCGGCATTCCGGCCAGCAACATTCTCTGTTCCGCCACGCACACGCACACGGCGGTGACCGCAACGCCGACGTTTCAGAGCGCGGTCGAAACGGACTATTGCCAATTCCTGACGGAGCGGCTCGCCGACGGCATTCTCAAAGCCCATGCGCAGCGAGAACCGGCCCGGGTCGGTTGGGCGGTCGGCAACAATCCGCGGCAGGTGTTCAACCGGCGCTGGTTTCTGCGTTCGGCCGGACCGCTGGACGATCCGTTTGACCGCGGCGCCGACAAGGTGCGCATGAATCCGAGACCGAACGACAAGAGCCTGCTCGCGCCGGCCGGAACGACCGACCCCCAGGTTCCCATTCTTGCCGTGCAGGCGCTCGACGGACGTCCGATCGCGCTGTGGGCCAATTACTCGCTGCACTACGTCGGCGGCGTGCCGCCCAATGCGCTTTCGGCGGATTATTTTGGCGAGTTCGCCCGGCAGTTCGCCTCGCTGATCGGCGCCAAGAAGACGGAACGTCCGTTCGTGGCCGCCATGACGAACGGCACGAGCGGAGATATCAACAACGTGAACTTTTTTGAGGGCTCCGTGCGTCGCGAGCCGTTCGAGCAAATCCGGCTGGTGGCGGCCGACGTCGCCCAATCGGCCTATACGGCCTATCAGCGCGTGGAGTACCAAGACTGGGTTCCGCTGAAAATGAGAGAACAGGAACTCGAACTAGGCGTGCGGCGTCCGACGGAAGCAGAGGTTATGCGGGCGAAGAAACTGCTCGAAGCCGCCGGCCCGGCCCCCTGGAAGGGCCGGCGCGAGGTCTACGCCCACGAGACGCTTGACGTGGCCGCTTACCCACCGACGGTCAAGGTCAAGTTGCAGGCGATCCGCATCGGAGAGCTCGGGATTGTGAGCAGCCCGTGCGAGACGTTCGTCGAGACCGGCCTGGCGATCAAGCAGGAAAGTCCCCTTAAGCCGACGTTCGTCATCGAACTGGCCAACGGCTACAACGGCTATCTGCCTACTCCGGAACAGCATGGCTTGGGCGGCTATGAAACCTGGCGGGCCAAGTCGAGCTATCTGGCCGTCGATGCCGAGCCGAAGTTGCGCAGCACGCTGCTGAAGCTGCTCAACGACGTGGCCAGGTGACGCCCGGGCCGTCTGGGATATTAGTCGAATTCTAGATAAAACTCATGGCAATTGGCCTAAAATCCAATAGAAAACGATTGACATAGCGACAGGCGTCGCTAGAATCGAAATCAGTCTTGGTCCGACCCACACCCCAAAGGCCAAGACGAACGCATGCCCGACGTCAGGTTCCTGCCCCGCCTGACGTCGGGCTTTTTTTTGCGCGGCCCTTATGCGCGGCGACGGGCCGCATGGCTAGACGCCGCAACACTCGTGCCGGCGCCCACATGCGCCTCGAGCCGCTTGCGCGGGTTTGCTAGCGAGCTTCCAACTCGGCGAGCATGGTTTGCAACTCTTCCACCTGAATGGGCTTAGTCAGGTGGTGATTGAATCCCGCCTCGCGAGAATTGCGATAATCCTCTTCGCGGCCGTAACCGGTCAGGGCGACCAGGATCGGAGCATGTCCGTCGGATTGGGCTCGCAGGCGTCTCGCCACTTCATAGCCGTCCATCTCCGGCAAGCCGATGTCCAGCAGCACGATCTGCGGCTGGAATTCGGCGGCCAGGGCCAGAGCGGTGGGGCCATCGTGAACCGCTTCGACGATGTAGCCCAGCCGCGCGAGCAGCAGCCGCAGGCTTAGCGCGGCGTCGAGATTGTCCTCCACCAGCAGCACGCGCGGCGCCGGAGAGTTGTTGCTGTACAGCCGCGTTTCATCCACGACTTCCTGGACGACTTCTTCCGCCGGCAGCACGGGAAAGCTGACGATGAACTCGCTACCGCAGCCCAAGCCGTCGCTGTGCGCGCGGACCTCTCCGCCGTGCATGGCGACCAGGCTTTTGACCATGGTCAGGCCGATGCCCAGTCCGCCTTGCGAGCGGTCCAGCGAACGTTCGGCCTGCGAGAACAGGTCAAACGCGCGGGCCAGGGTTTCCGCGTTCATGCCGAGCCCGTCGTCGCGAACGCGAATTTCGACCTTGTCGCCGAGGAGGACCGCGCTCAGCCAGATATGTCCGCCGGCTTCGGTGTACTTGGCGGCGTTATTGAGCAGGTTGTTCAGCACCTGCTCGATTCGCGTGGGATCGGCCAGCAGTCGCACGCGTTCGGCAGGTAACGAGGTCTCCAGCCGGTGCTGGCGGGCTTCAATCAGCGGGCCGACCGTCGAAATGACTCGCTGCATCAACGCTTGCAGGTCGACGACTTCGCTTTGCAACGTGATCTTGCCGCGGGTGACGCGCGCGACGTCGAGCAGATCATCGATCAGCCGCGTCATGTTCTGCAGTTGCCGATGGACGATCAGCCGCGCCTGGCCCGCGTCGTCGGAGCTCAGGTCGGGCAGGCTCAGCAAGCTCATGGCGTTGACGACGGCCGACAGCGGATTGCGCAACTCGTGGCCGAGCATGGCGAGGAATTCGTCCTTCCGCCGGCTGGCGTCGACCAGGGCGGCCTGGGCCTGCTTCAGGTCATCAATATCGGTCGAAGTGCCGAACCAGCGCGTGATCCGGCCTGAGCGGTCGCGCATCGGCAACGCGCGGGCCAGGTGCCAGCGATACTCGCCCGTGCGGCGGTCGCGGAAGCGGTGTTCCGTCTCGAACACGTCTCCGGTGCGCATCGCCTCTTGCCAGAGTTCGAGCGTTCTCTCGACGTCATCGGGGTGGAGGATGGTGGGCCATTTCTCGTCGTCTTCGCGCGCCTTGGACAAACCGGTGAATTCATACCAACGGCGGTTGTAGTAATCGATGGCGCCGTCCGGCCGCGCGGACCAGACCATCTGCGGCATGGCGTCGGCAAGCTGGCGGAAACGCGACTCGCTTTCGCTCAAAGCCCGGTAGAGCCGGGCGTTGTCGAGTGCAATGGCGGCCTGCGCGGCAATGGCGCCGACCAACTGTTCAACGTGTTCATTGAAGGCGTTGCGTTTCCAATGGCCAAAGAACAACCCGCCGAGCAGACGCCCCTCGCGAGAAGCGACCGGGGCCGCCATATAACTGCGGACCGGCGGACGCGTTGCCGGCAAACCGTCGAACGGGGTGTTCCGCTGGAACCGCGGAGCTTGCAGCACGTCGGCGATGCGCACCACGCCGCCGTCGCGAAACGTCAATTCGAACAGCGACATCATCCGCGCGGCGGACATGTTGGCGACGCTTTCGCGAGGCATTCCCGACAGCGCAAAGAACACGCGGCGCTCGCGCTGCTCCATCGAATTCGTCGAAAAGAACGCTCCGCACTGCGCCCCGCTGACTTCGGTGGCGGCGTCGATCAGCGATTGCATCAGCCGCTCCAGGTCGAGCTCGGCGGCCAGCGTGACGCCGATGCGATTCACCGTTTCGAGCGTGCGCTTCTGTTCTCGCAGCGCGGCGTCGGACTGCTGGCGTCGGGCGATTTCTCGCGTCAGCTCATCGATCCGCTGCGTCAGTTCAAGGAAGCGGCTGGTGGCGGACTCTTTGGGGATAATCCGCAGCACGATGGTCTCATCCGCGGATTCGGCGGCGCCGCACGCGGCTCCTTCAACCCGGCACGGCAGAGGCGCCTCCGCCTCGGTTTTCAACAACATGACGCGGGACAGCAAATCCCGGCGGCCGCGACAATCTCGCAGAAACCTGGCGACGGACTCCGGGTCTCCGGCAAGCTGGTCCTGCAACGATGACTTGCAGAGTTGCTCGGCCGGCTGTGCCAGCAGTTTTGCCGCGTTGGCGTTGGCGCTTAGGATCCGCCCCTCGCCTGAAACCAAGAGCATGGCTTCAGGCAGCAGTTCGGCAATTTCTAGAAACGATGACGCAACGGCCACAATCGCCTCAGTCTCCGCAACTTCGCTCGAGCCGGCCGCCCATACGAGAGGGACAAGGCGGTTTCAAGCGACGAATTCGGTTCCAGCAGAATGGGACCTGCGGCCCACAGCCCGAGCTGCTCGTCGCCACGCCTGCCGGCCGGCTCCATGACAATCTCCGGTTTTTTTCTTCGGAAAAGCGTCCGGACCAGATCCTCATGGCTGGCATCCAGTCGCTGGGACCGCTCACGGGTCCCCAGTGCGGCAAGGGCGATTCGAGTCGGCGAGTTATGCCGTCTTGGTTCGCATTCGTTCTCGTGGCCTTGTCGGCGCCGCGTACGATGAGCTGCGCGCCAAACCCGGCTCTCAGCAGCCCGATCATCGCTTAGAAGGTTTCAGTATAAGTCTGCTAACACCGTCGCACAACCTTTGCCTCCGCCGGATCAGGGGGGAGCGACTTCGATCGCTCGAAGAATCGACATCTTTTGATGGACAAGGCGTCGCGGTCCCCGCGCCTGGGCCAGGCGAGACGCCGTTCCGGAGGCAGCGACTTGTCTGGCCGACCCGCGTCAGGCAAGATCGGGACGACGCGCCCCGCCCGACGGCGCAGCCGCTCGTCGAAGTCGCTCGGGCAAACAGCGAGAACTCGGTCAGCCCGCAGCGATGCCCGCAGCCATGATGCCTGAATCCCTTGCGACCGGTGTTCCGCGTTCCTGGAGGAATCCCATGCTGCATCTCCGTCTCTGCCTGTCCGAACGGGCGCCGTTACTGGTGGCGTTGCTGTTGAGCGTTGGCGCCGCGCCGGCCGCTGAACCGGAACCGGCGCCATCATCGCAGCAAACTCGCGAGTCGTTCTGCGTAGTCGGCTATCTGCCCGAATACCGCCTGGATGCGTTCGAACTATCGTCGTCGGCGCTGACGGACCTGATTTTCTTTTCGCTCGAGCCTGGCCCGAACGGCGACATCAACTCCCAATCGCTAACGCCGGACGCGTTAAAAAAGCTGCAGGCCGTCAAACAGCGGAACAAGCTTCGATTGCTGGCGACCGTCGGCGGTTGGGGGCGTTCGAAAGGCTTCGCTCCGATGGCGACCGACGCTCGAACGCGCAAACAGTTCATAGAGAACCTGGTCCGTTTTTGCCTGCAGAATGAATTCGATGGAATCGACTTCGATTGGGAGCACCCCGAAAACCAAAAGGAGGAACAGGCCTATGCGGACTTGATCGTGGAAACGCACCAGGCGTTTCGGCCGCGAGGGCTGCTGGTAACGGTTGCGCTGGCCGCCTGGCAACGCGTTGAGCCGCGAGCCTTGGCCGCGGCGGATCGCATTCACCTGATGGCCTACGACCATGACGGGCCGAAGCATTCGACGCCGCAACGAGCCCGGGCGGACGTCGAGCAATTGATGAAGCGAGGCGCACGCCGCGAGAAGATTTGCCTCGGGCTGCCTTTCTATGGCCGCGATATGGCGAACCGCGGTCAGACGATGACCTACGCGCAGATCCTGGCCAGATACAAGCCGCAGCCTGCCGCGGACGAAGCGGGCGGAATCTACTTTAACGGCCCTGAGACGATCCGGCAGAAGACTCGCTATGCTCGCGACGAGGGTCTGGCGGGCGTGATGATTTGGGAACTCGGTCAGGATGCGCCGGGAGACGATTCCTTGCTGCGCGCCATTCGCCAGGTACCGCCGAAGTAGGCGTCGGGCGCGCCGCGTTCAGTGGCCGCCGCTGAGTTGCAGTCCGACGACGCCCAGCACGATCAGTCCGATGCTGAAGATCTTGATCGCCGTCACCGGTTCCTTGAACCAGACGATGCCAATGGCCGCGATCAGCGCCGTCCCCGCGCCCGACCAGATGGCGTAGGCGGTGCTGACTTCGATTTGCTTGAGCGCCAACCCGAGCGACCAGAAACTGAGTCCATAGAACGCAAATACCAATCCGCCATAGACCCGCTGGGTGAAGCCCGCGGAGAGCTTCAAGCAGGTGGTGCCGCAGATCTCCAGCAGGATGGCCAGACCGAGATAGAGCCAGCTCATGGCGTCGCGTTCCTTCTGGGGCGCAGGTCATGATTCGCCGCGGCGCCTGCAACGACCGGGCTTTCAGGCCGACGCAGAGGCGGTGGCGGCGACCGATTCTCCGCCCTCGGCGTCCAGGTTGATCCGGCCGGTGAACCGGCAGCCTACCAGGAACATGGGAACCGGTCCCGAATCCGTTACCGTCGTGTGTACGACTTTCGCCGTCAAGTAGGTCACGTTGGGCGGAACGCCCAGCGCCACGACGAACTGTTCGAAATCCGGCGGGTCGGGCGAGAGGAATGAAAAACCGCCGGCGGAGATGTCATGGCAAGGCACCTGGCGAAACATTTCCCGCGTCGGCATTTGCCCCTCGGCGTAGGGAGCGATGAACTGGTTGGTGGGAAACGGCCTGCGCGGCTGGTTCCGGCGATCGACTGGTTTGCCGGTCCGGATCTCTTCGTCGATCTGCTGCTCGACCTGTTCGAGAATGTCTCGGTTTTCGGCGAACCATTCCGGGTCAATGAATTCGCACGATTGGCCGTTGAAGAAGTAAGCCCGATTTCGCCCGTTGGCTTTCGCGGCGTAGAGGGCCTGGTCGGCGCCGCTGATAAGCGCGGCCGGGTCTTGTTGCGGGGCGGCCTCGGCAACGCCCAAGCTGGCCGTGACCTGCAGCATCCGGCCTTCAAACGCTATTTCGCGTTTGGCGACTGCCGCGCGCAACTGCTCCGCCGTGGCCTGCGCCTGGCGGAAACTGGCGTCGGGCACGATCACGGCGAATTCCTCTCCGCCGTAGCGAGCCACGATATCGCACTCGCGCACGTTTTCGCTCAGCACCTTGCCCGTCGTGCGCAGCACCTCATCGCCCGCCTGATGGCCGTGCGTGTCGTTGAACTTTTTGAAATGGTCTACGTCCAACAGGATCAATGAGAACCCGCGTCCTTCCGTATTCAGCTCGCGGAAACGACGCGAGAGTTCTTCGTCGAACGCGCGGCGGTTGGCCACTCCGCACAGGCCGTCCGTACGGGCTTCGGCCATGTGCGACTCGATCTGCCTGGCATGCTCCTGCAACTGGCCCTTTGTGCTGTCCAACTCTGCGCGAAGTTTTTCGTTGGCTTGCACCAACTGCCTGGCGGCGTCGAGAACGAACTGCTCCAAAGGCTGTTCGCCGGAGCAGAGCGTTCGCAACTGGTCGCTGATCTCTTCGACGCGCGAACTGTGCGTCCCCACGCCGGACGTCGCCTGGTCGGTCAACTCGTGCAGTTGGCCGAGCAGGCGGCGAACCTGTTCCGGCTCTACGGCGACGGCGGGCTTCGCTTCCGGCTGCGCTTCGTGTTTCGGCTGCGGCTTCGCATCTTGTTTCGCTTGTGGCTTCGCTTCCGGCTTTGCAGCCTGTTTCGTTTGCGGTTTTGCCGGAGAGGCGGCCTGGGACGCTGCGAGTTGCGGCTTGGGCGGAGCAGCGGGGGGACTCGGGGCGTCGGAGTTGACGCTCCTCTGGCCGCGCAGATGCCAGCCGACGAAGACGCCCATCGCCAACGAAATGATGACGACGAGCGCAATTCCGATGATTAGCAAGGTGCCTGAAAGCGTAGCCACCGTGCTCGATACCTCACTATGCGTGCCTGATCAGTGCGGCCCCTTCGGGGGAGCGACTTTTGCAAAGTAACTTCCCCGCAAGTCTTTTACGCCACTCCCAGAGTCAAAGCAAACTCCGCCGATGTCCAAATCAACCGTCGCGAGCATCGCTGTAGCGTATTGGTCTTGCGGGGGGCGACTTCGCCGTCGTCGGGGGCACGCGCGGCCCGGGCCCGCAAAGTGCCTGCAACTCATACGAGCCGTCGTCGACCCGATCCCCGACGGCATGAGGCGCTATGGGAATCGCCTAAGTTATAAATCCATTATTGCGGGGGTGTCTTGCGGGGTTCGGAAGGGGTGTTTGCCTCGCAATAGAATGTATCAGTTTGACGAATCGCAACGTCTTATCGCTTGTATCAACCGGAACGTTAGCATCAATCAGGGCGACTGCCGGAATTGAGACGGTTGCCTTTCGATCCGGATGCGGGGAATTCGGGTCGTGCCGACTTTCTCACGGTCGTTCGCATTCAATTACCGAGCGGTCTCGCGAGACGCTCACGCGGCGGTTCTCGTTCAGGGGGCGCCGCGGTCTTATGAAAACTGCACCAAGTTTGCGTAAAAGTTCTGAGAATTTGTAGACGGGCGACGATGAGCAAATCATAATCAGGCCTCGTCACCTTCCGCGTTTTTGAGCCATGACGGCTGAGGGCATAGCGCCGATGAGCAAGCTCACGGTTGCAAATCTTTTTCGTTCCGTGCGAGCGTTAAACGATTCGCACGGCATGTCGCCGCGTTCCGCACATCTCGTCGGCGAGAACCTGTGGCGGCTGACGACCACTTCTGACCCGACTTCTCCGCCGCTTGAACTCTCCGATCTGTTATCGGCCGTTCGCTATGTGTTCGCCACGACTCAGCCGGGCGGGGCGCAGAGCGAAGCGGACTTCGCCGCCTGGCAATTGCAGCAATCGGAACGCCAACTCCGTTTCGATCCGGAACACGTCACTTCCTCCGACAAAAGCTCCCCCCGCGATCGCCTGGTTCCGGAACCCGCCGCCCAGGCCCTGCGTCAAGGCCTGGGAGCGATTCAGGCTCGTCAGCGGCTTGGAAGTCGGGAGTGGGTCGTAATCGTCATCGACGCGCAAGCGCCCGGTACGGAGCTTCCGGCGGAGTTCTTGGAGCGCTTGCCCGGCCTGGAGCGGGTCTTAATGCTGTGGTGCGACGCAGCGCCCTCAACCGATCTGCCGCACGACCCCCGCTCGGCGCCCGCCAGCGCCTTCGAACGGCTTTCCAACTCTCCCGATTTAGTCTGGCTGGGACCGATCGGCGGTCTGGAATCCGACGGGATGGTAGCGGTGCTGGAGGCCCTCAAGGCCCTGGAAAAACCGGCTGTGCTCCACCTCCGTTTAGGTTCGAGTGCGGGCCCTGCGGATTCCGCCTCCCAGGCGGCGATTTGTGAAGCGTTCAGCGCAAACCGGGGCGACGAAGACGGACGCGCCGCGCTTGTCGCGGCGCCTCGGTCGCGAACCTCTCTGGCCCTGGCTGCGGAGCGGTTCTCTCGCCGGGCCGCCGCAGATCGACGCCTGATGGGCTTCAATCTGCTGTCAGACCAGACCGCGGCGAGCGTCGCCCCTTGGCTGGACGAATTCGGCTTTTCCCGGCTGGCGCCTTCGGCGGACTCCCTGGATACGTGCGCGGGGCTGGCCGACGGCGGCTGCCGCCCGTTCTTGCTGCTGGATGGCGCTTCTCTGCAGCGCTTATGGGGCCCGCTGGCGGAAAGAATCTGCGAGGCTAAGCGGCCGGCCGCGCTGATCGTCGCTCCGTCGTCCCCAACGCCCGCGAGCGCGCCTTGGCTCGTA
>DASZUP010000525.1:0-15358 GCA_035547635.1 Pirellulales bacterium | reverse complement strand
GAAATGCGTTGATTGTCGCTGCTTTTTAAGAAATATTAAAAATTGGTTGCCGATCGGTTTTCTGCCACTTAGAATGCGGCTCAACGGACGAACAGAGCAGGCGGCAGCGTAAACGGGGCGCTCGTTGAGGATCTTGTCGCGGTCGGTCGTTTCAGGCCGGCGCGGGCTGGCGGAGCCTGCAAGTGTTGTTGGCCGTTTGTCTGTTATTGCAGGGCAGTTCTACTGCGTTACTGGCGAATTCTCGCCGTTTGATCTCAGGTTGTTTTCGTCGACCTGAAGTCCGCCCGGACAAGTCTGCCGGGCGGTCCGTTGCTTTTCATTTCGTTGTGTAGGAGCGTGTTCATGTTCGTTGTTTCCAGGGGCGCGTCTCAGCGCGAGGCGCGTGGATTTACGCTGGTCGAGTTGTTGGTCGTGATCGCAATTATTGGCATTTTGATTGCCCTGCTGTTGCCCGCCGTGCAGGCGGCTCGCGAGGCGGCGCGGCGTTCGCAATGCACCAACCAGCTCAAGCAGTTAGGGTTGGCGATGCTCAATTACGAAAGCACGCATAAGGTCCTGCCGCCCGCCGGCCTGAACTACGGCTGGACGCCGCATCAAGACGGCATGCCGACCAGTACGCTGAACCTGAATGGTTTCGTGCTGTTGCTGCCGTTCCTGGAGCAACAAGCGGTTTATAACCGTTATAACTTCAACGCTTCAGCCGGGGCCTATATCAACAATAGCCATGGCACCAGCCCGCCGTTGGCGGCCGATCCTGCGCTGAGCTACAACGCGCAAATCGCCGCCATGCAGTTGCCGATCTTTTACTGTCCCAGCGATGACGGTCCGCGGGCGATGCCCTGGACCGGCTCGAGCGTGCCCAACTACGGCATCTCCTCGCAAAGCCCGCTTTACGGCGCGAGAACCTGCTACGAATTTTGCACGAATCCGTCGAATGAGTGGAACTACGGAAACTGCTGGAACTACTTTGCCAATAGCAAAGTCACGCGCGGGCCGTTCGGGCAGAATTCATCCTCCAAGCTGGCCGACGTCACCGACGGCACGAGCAACGTCACGGCATTTGTGGAAACGACGCTACTCACCGGCAACGGCGGAAGCAACGCCTGGGCGTACCGCGGCTGGGTAATGGTCGGCGTCAGCCTGTACGGCAACAGTCCCCACGGCATCAACCAGTGGCAGGCGCCGGCAAGCTGGAGCTCCTGGTACAAGTCGCCGCCGATGGTCGGCAAGGTCATTGAATGGGCCAACGCCGGCAGTCTGCATCCCGCCGGATGTCAGGGCGTAATGATCGACGGCTCCAGCCACTTTTTCAATGAATCGACGGACCTGGTCACGCAAATGCGGCTCGGTTATATCGCCGACGGCGCCACCTTGGGCGAATACTAGGGCGGGCAGGGCTTGCACCGCCAGTAGAAGCGGAGGCTGGGAAGCTCCCGTGCCGCCAGCAGTAGCGGAAGCTGTGAAGCTTCCGCGCGCTGGCCGCGGCCCGGGCGTTTGAGAGTCGGCGCCAGGCGCCCGGAAGTCTCACGACTTCTGCGACTACTGGCGGCGGAGGCTCGGCTCAAAGCGTCGGGCCGATGCTCCAGGGGGCGAATTCTTCTTCGCCGATGCCGTGCAGTTCGCTCTTGGTCTTTTTGCCGCTGGCCACCTCGAGCACCAGTTCGAAGATTTGGCGGCCGACTTCCGCTACCGGCACGCCGTCCAGGATGACGCCGGCGTTCAAGTCCATGTCGTCGACCATCCGCTCGTACATGGGCGTGTTGGTGGCAATCTTGATCGACGGGGTCGGCTTGCAGCCAAAGCAACTGCCGCGCCCCGTCGTGAAACACACCACATTGCAACCGCTGGCGACCAGGCCGGTCACGCTGGCCGGATCGAATCCGGGCGAGTCCATCACGACGAAGCCCTTCGAAGCGATCGGTTCGCCGTACAGGTAGACGCCCGACAGTGCGGTCGATCCGGCTTTGGCGACGGCGCCGAGCGACTTTTCATAGATCGTCGTCAAGCCGCCGTCCTTGTTTCCGGGCGAGGGATTGTTGTTCAGTTCGACGCCGAACATGGCGGCGTATTGTTCCCACCAGCGGATCCGTTCGATCAGTTTTTCGCCGATCTCCCGCGTGCGAGCCCGGCGCGTCAGAAGATGCTCGGCGCCGTAGATTTCCGAGGTTTCCGTCAACACCGACGTGCCGCCCGCCGCCACCAGCAGATCGCTGGCCACGCCCAAAGCGGGATTGGCCGTAACGCCCGAGTTGCCGTCGGAGCCGCCGCAGTTGGTGCCTAAGATGAGCTCGCTGGCCGGGATCGGTTCGCGGCGGACGTCGTTCACGCTCGGCAGCATGGCCATGATCTGGCGATGGGCCGCCTCGATGGTTTTGACGGTCCCGCCGCACTCTTGCATGCTCAAAATCGGCGGCAGCTTCCGCTCGCCGCCGTTGATTTGCACCAGGCCGGAATTCTCAACCAGGTAGGGCATGGCCGCCGTCTCGCAGCCCAAGCCGATCAGCAGGTAGCCGCCGACGTTCGGATGCTTGGCGAAGCCCGCCAGCACGCGGTTAAGTTGCTTGTGATCCTCGCCGCCATACTGCAGCCCGCAGCCCGCCTTGTGCGTCAGCGGCAAAATGCCGTCGACATTGGGAAACTGCTTGAGGATCGACTCGTCAAAGCGCTGGGCGGCATAGCGGCTAACCGACGCCGAACAGTTGACGTTGGAAATAATGGCCAGATAGTTGCGCGTGCCGGCCTTGCCGTCCGGGCGCCGGTAGCCCATGAACGTTCGCCCTTCGATCGGCGTCGGCTCGGGCGGAAGCTCATTAGCGTACTGATAATCTCGAGAGAACGCGTTGGCGGCCAGGTTGTGCGTGTGGATCCAATCGCCCGGTTCGATCGCCTGCGTCGCAAAGCCGATGGTCTGGCCGTATTTCATGGCTCGCTCGCCCGCGGCGATCGGCTGGAGCGCAATCTTGTGCCCCAGACGGACGGCGCCCGAGAGCTTGACCGTGCGGTCCCCAGCCGAAATGGCGGTCCCTTCGGGAAGGTTGCGGGCGGCGACGCAGAGATTGTCGTCGGGGTGCAAAAATACGACGTTAGCGGCAGTGGCCGGCATGCGGACAAGATCCTCTAGGGGGGCAGGGGGGGATGACGGGGCGGATCCCTATCATCGTACCAGTGCCGCGACTCGGGCGGAAGGAGGCGCGAGCGAGGGCAGTGCGGCGCCTCCGGACGGGTAAAAAGGGAGTCAACTTGCCGCAACCGACGTCTATAATAGTACATTGGCTGAAGACGTGACGCCTATGCCCCGAGGTGCTTTGCATGGCTGCCGGAACCAGCGCTCCCACTCCGTCGACTCCGCCCCCCGGCGGAAACCGATCCAGCGCGAGCGGTCGGTTTATCGAGTACGACCGTTATATTGAGTCCCAACTCCGCCGCACCCGCCGGCAGGTCAAGGGGCTGGATCTGATGGCGGCGCTGATGCTGCTGGCGGCCGGCTCGATGGTCTATTTTCTGCTGGCGGCGCTGGCGGACCATTGGCTGGTCCCGGGCGGCATGGGATTCTTCGGGCGGTTTGCGTGCTTGACCCTATATATTGTCGGCGTCGCCGCCTTCACCCTGCTCAAACTGGGGCCGCTGTTCTTGCGGCGGATTAATCCGGTTTACGCCGCGCAGGCGATTGAGCGGAATCGGCCGGGGCTGAAAAACAGCCTCGTCAATTTTCTGCTGTTGCGATCAGGCGGGGCGCAACTCCCGCAGCGGGTTTACGAAGCCATCGAGGAACAGGCGGCGACCGGGTTGTCGGCGGCGAATGTGGAGACCGCGCTCGATCGCGGACCGCTGGTCAAGCTGCTGACCGTACTGATGCTGCTGCTGTGCGCGGCGGCGTTGTACGGCATTTTCTCACCGAAGAACCTGTTCACCTCATTCCGCCGCGTGATCCATCCTTGGGCCGATATCTCGGCCCCGACGCGCGTGATGATTGGCGAGATCCAGCCGGGCGACGCCGAAGGCTATCACGACCAGCATCTGAGCGTCAGCGCGCTGGTTTCGGGGCTGTCGTCCGACGAGGCGGTGACCGTGCATTATTCCACGGCCGATGGGCAGACCGTCGATCAGCGCGTCCGCATGACGCTGCCGGAGTCAGGTTATCGCTATACCGGAGAGTTGCCGGCCGATTCAGCAGGGCTGCAGCAGGACGTCATCTATTGGATCACCGCCGGCGATGCGATTTCGCCAGAACATCGCCTCACGGTCCACACGGCGCCTTCGATCGTCGTCGATTCGGTCGAATACGACTATCCGGCTTACAGCGAGATCAACCCGCGCCGCACGCCCAAGCACGGCAACATCCAGGCGCTGGAAGGAACGCGCGTAACGATCCGCGCCACGGCCAGTCACGACATCCGCTCGGCCGATCTCGATTTCGACTGTGACGGACGCCGCGACGTGGCGATGAAGGTTGACGGCCGCAAAGCGAGCGTCGAGTTTCCGCTCAGGTTGAAAGCGGGTACGGACCAGCCGGAACACGAAAGCTACCAGTTGCGGTTCCGCAATCTCCAAGGTCACGAGAACCCCAAGCCGATTCGCTACGCAATCGAGGTCATTCGCGACGTGCCGCCCGAGGTTGCCATCGTCGAACCTCGCCTGCAGCCGACCGAAGAATATACCTTGATGGCCGGCGAATCGTTGCCGCTCGCTCTGACCGCTTCCGATCCGGATTTCAAGCTGGCCGACGTCCGCTTGCACGTCCGCCGCGGCCGCGAAAAGCTGCTCGACGAACCGCTGCTGACCGAGGAGCGCGGCGGCGCCTATCGCCGCCGTTACGTACTCTCCACGCGTCAATTCAGATTGAAGCCGGGAGAGACCCTGTCGCTCTGGGCCGCCGCGGAAGACAATCGACAACCCGAGTCCAACCGCGTGGAAACGCCCCACTACACGTTGCGGGTCGTTTCGCCCGACGGCGAACAGCAAGACGATCAACTGGCTGATGCCAGGGATAGTCGCAAGTCAAAGCCGAATGAGCCGCAGCAGCCTGGCGGCTCGCCTGCGGAAGAGGGCCAGGGGGGCGACCAACAGAAACAAAGATCGGGCCGCGGAGATCCGCAGGACCAGGATCCGGTCGAAGGCGAGCAAGACGCCGACGGGCAAGGCGACCAAGAGAAGACGGGCGGCAAATCGTCTCGCCAAAATGATAAACGGGACGGCGACCAAGAGCCGTCGCAGCGTCCGTCCGGTGGCAAGGACAAGTCCGACCGCGTCGATCCAGAGAAGGATGCGGGACGCGCGATTGACGAGATCAACAAGTTCTTCGACGACAAGCAGAAAGAAAAAGAACCGCAGGACAAACAGAACCCGGAGCAAGGCGAAGCCGACAAGCGGCCCAACCCAAAGCAGCGCCCGGACAAACCAGAGCCTGACAAGCGGCAACAGGAACGCGATCAAGACGCGTCGGGCGGCGGCCAAGGCCAGCAGCCGGACGAGAAGCAGTCGGCCGGCGACGACAGCGGCGGTTCGCCCGAACAAAAGCAGCAAGGCGGCGGCAAGTCAAAGCCAAAAGACCCAGGAGAGCGGGAGCGGGGGCAACAGGGCAAGTCTTCCGGCGACCAACCTGCCGACGCTCAAAAGCCCGGCCAGGAGCAAGACTCCGAAGGACAGCAGGGCAAGTCGAAGCAAGGCGACGAGCGCGGGGAAAACATGCCGCGCGAGCGTTCCGGCGAGGGCGATGCGCCCCAAAAGCAAGATGCCGGCGACGGTCCCGAGAAGTTCTCGGCCGGCAAGCAGCGCAAAGAGCAGGGCGAGCAGGCAGGCGACGAGAAGAAACCGGGCGAGCAGGACCAGAACCAAACCGCCGGCAAGCAAGGCGAGGGGATGGAGTCGCAAAAGGAGCAGGGCGGCGAAAAGGAACGCACTGACAAAGAACAACCGTCCGGCGAGCAGAAGCCGTCGGATAAAGATCAGTCGGATAAAGATCAGTCGGACAATGAGCAGCAGCCGGGGCCGGGCAAAGGGGGCGGCGGCCAGGATGAGGGCGAGCCGAAGAGCGAAAACAACGACGCGCAGGCCGGCGGCGATTCCGGCAAGTCGGGCGGCGAGAAGAACTCGCCCGGCCAGGCAGGCGACGCGGGCGGCAGCGGGCAGGAACGAGGCATGAAGGAGCAGCCTGGCGAGAAAGGCCAGCAGGGAGAAGCGGCCGAAGCCGGCGAGGAGACGCCGAAAGACGCCAAGGGCAATCAACGGCCGCAGCCTGGTAAGGGCGGTCAGAGTCGCGGCCAGGGCGATCCCGACAAGAACCCCAACGGCGACAAGAAAGATCCCAACCAGGATGTGGAAGGGGGCGACCCTGAGGGCCAGGACCGCGGTGAAGGGGGCGCCGGCAAGGCGGGCGGCAACAAGGAACCGGTCGCATCGCCCAGGGCGCCGAATCAGCAGAAGGACAAACAAAAGACCAGCGACGACGAGGGCCGCGCCAATACCGACGAGGAAGGCAATTCCGGCACGGAGAGCGACCGGCAATCAGATTCTGAAAGCGACAAATCCGGCGATATGTCGGGCGGCGGCGGCCAAGGGGGCGGTCAGCGCTCCAAGAGTCCCGGCAAAGGCTCCGCCGGCCAGAACACCGATGCGGAGCAGGGAGGCGGCCAATCGGAACAGACCGGTCACGGTCCGACCTCGGAGAAAGGGGGCGATCAGAAGCAAGGCAACAAGCGGTCGGGCGGCGCCTCGTCAGGCAAAAAGGGCGAAGGCTCCCATAAGGGCGAAGGCGGTTCGAAGCCAGGGCAGGGGGATGACGGCGAAGAGGGGCAAGCAGACCAGAACGAGCAAGGCGGAGACATGGACGGCCGCAACGAACAAGGCGAGCCAGCGTCGAAGCAAGAGGGCGAGAAAAAGCCAGGCCCGCCCAAGCAAGGCGAAAAGAAGGCGTCTTCCCAACAACCTTCCGGCGAGCGCCAACAAGGCCAGAAGCCCGGCGAGCCCAAAGAGCAATCGGGCAAGGAGAGCGCCGAACAGCAGCCGGACGGCGGTCAGAGTCCCAGCGAGAAGGGCGGGAATAGCCTCGAAGGCAACAAGCCCGGCGGCGGACGCGGCAACCCGACGGGCGGCGGCGTGCCTGGACCTGACAATCCTGATCCGCCTGCGGCGCCTTCCGACATGAGCGAGCCGGGCGGCGAGGATCCGAACCTTGAGTACACGCGCAAGGCGACCGAGTTGGCGCTGGAGCGGTTGAAAGACCAGCTTGATCAGGGACAGCCCGATCAGGATTTGCTGGACAAGCTCAAGTGGAGCCGAGAGGACGTCGAGAAATTCGTAAATCGCTGGGATGCCTTGGAGAAGTCGGCCGAGGCGCCCGGTCCGCAAGGCGATGCGGCGCGCGAAGAGCTCGATGAAACGCTTCGCAGTCTCGGTCTGCGGCCGCGCGGTTCGTCGGTTTCCGGCGGTCAGAAACGCAGCGATCAGAGCCGCAACTTGATCGAATCGCGACGCTCGGCGCCGCCGCCCGAGTATGCCGAGCAATATCGCGAATTCTCCAAGGGATTGTCCAAGGGCCGCAAGTGATCAGCCGCCGGCTCGTGGCATGCCGCGAGCGGGGATGGTTGCCGCACCCCGCAATTGCCGGTAACCGCCCGCGGCGGACGGTCGACCTGTCGTTATTCCTCGATGGCTCAGTCGAAGGCACTTCCTGGCGTGTACGGGGCGGACGGAGTTCGCCCGGAGCATCTTGGCCGCTCGTGCCTGCTTCCCTCTTTACCGTCTACGGTCTACCGTCTACTTTTTTTCTGACGCCTGACGCCTGACGCCTGACGCCTTATCTAAACCTAACCGCCGATCTCTGTTCCATGCATCCCACGACGCTTGTCGCAGACGGCTCGGATGAGCCTCGCTACCTGGTTCCGTTTCATCCCAAGCGGATGCCGCATCACTTTACGGACGTGTTAATCATTGGCGGCGGGTTGGCCGGGTTACGAGCGGCGCTGACGGTTGATCCGCGGCTGCGCGTGTTGGTCGTTACCAAGGACAGCCTGTTGCAGTCGAACAGCAGCTACGCCCAAGGCGGCATTGCCGGCGTGCTGGATCCTGAAGACCGGTTTGAGAATCACGTGGCGGACACGCTCGCCGCCGGCGGAGACCTGTGCGAGAACGAAATCGTCGATCTCGTCGTGCGCGAAGCTCCGTTGCGAATCCGCGAACTGATGGCCTGGGGCGCCCGCTTTGACGAGGAAGAAGGGGCGCTGGCGCTGGGACGCGAAGGCGGCCATAGTCATGATCGCATCGTTCACGCCCTGGGCGATGCGACCGGCAAAGAGGTGATGCGGGCCGTGATTGCACGGACCCAGGGGTTGACCAATGTCGAGACCTGGCAGAATACATTCACGCTGGATCTGCTCACCTTCGAAGGCGTTTGCCGCGGCGCCCTGGTATGGAACTCGCTGCACGGCAAGACCCTGGTCTGGGCGAAGCAAACCATCCTTTGCACGGGCGGCGCCGGACAAGTCTACCGCGAAACGACCAATCCCGCCGTCGCCACGGGGGACGGCCACGCCGTGGCGTTCCGCGCGGGCGCGGAACTGCGCGACATGGAGTTCATGCAGTTCCACCCGACGGTGCTTTACATTGCCGGCAGCAGTCGCAGCCTGATCACCGAGGCGATGCGCGGCGCCGGCGCGTACCTGGTCGATCGCACGGGCCGCCGCTTCATGTCCGATTACGATCCGCGCGGCGAGTTGGCGCCTCGCGACGTGGTCAGCCAGGCGATTGTCAGCCAGATGGAGAAGACGCGGCATACGAACGTGTACCTGGATCTTTCGCACTTGGACTCCCACCGCGTCCGCAGTCGCTTTCCGGGCATTGCGGCGGTCTGCGCCGAATTCGGCATCGACATTGCGACGGACCGGATTCCCGTACGGCCTGGGGCTCACTACATGATCGGGGGGGTCACGGTTGATGGCGAAGGGCGGACCACGTTGCCGGGGTTGTGGGCGGCGGGCGAGGTCAGCTCCACCGGACTGCACGGCGCCAATCGACTGGCTTCTAACAGCTTGCTGGAGGGCCTGGTCTTCGGCGCTCACGCCGGCGAGGGAGCCTCGCAAGCGGCGCTGGAACTGCCCGACGATTACCGGGCTCTGCCGCTGGAGAATCTGGCCGTCGCCGAGTCGCCCGAGCCGCTGGATCTGGATGATATTCGCCATTCGCTCAAGAGCCTGATGTGGCGCAGCGCCGGCGTGCGCCGCGAAGCCGGCGAATTGGAGGCGGCGAAAGATTCCATCAGCCATTGGTGCGGATACGTGCTGGGCCGGCAATTCAGCGATCCGGCTGGCTGGCAACTGCAGAATATGCTATCGATTGCACGGCTGATGATTTCAGCCGCCTTGCTGCGCGAGGAAAGTCGCGGCGTTCATCTGCGGGTCGATTTTCCCGCGATCGACAACGAGCATTGGCAGAAACATCTGGCCTTCCGCCGGGCCACGTCCTGAAAAGGCTGTCGGCTGGCTGCTCATGTTATGCGCCGCGGCTCGCAGGGGCCCGCGGGAACAGACCGGATCGGCCGCCGGCGCGGCTGGCGAAAAGTTTGAATTTTTTTCAAACCGGGCCGAACCTTGAACTTCTCCGGCGCGTAGGGATGGACAGGGACTATAGTTAGATATTATTTTCTGAAGACGCGGGGCGGGCCTCTCTGGGGAGGGGGCGACTGTTGACCCGCGCGGCCAGTATAGTGGCCGGCTGAGCGGCGACTAGAAGTCAGACGAAACGGGGCGACATTTCGCCCAACGCACGAACTGCCAAAAGTACGGGGAGTCTGTGAACGATGACTGATGAATCACGTCCGGCCATGATCGAGGCCGACGGTCTGTCGAAATTCTACGGGGATTTTGCGGCGATCCAAGACGTGAGTTTCAAGATTTCTCAAGGAGAGGTGGTCGCCTTCCTGGGTCCCAACGGCGCCGGCAAGAGCACCACCATGAAGCTGCTGACCGGCTATCTTTCTCCTTCCGCCGGCGTGGCGAGGATCGCAGGTCACGATATGTCTTCGGACCGGCTGGCAGGCGCCGCCAGGCTCGGCTACCTGCCGGAAAACGGCCCGCTCTATCCGGACATGACGCCACGCAGTCTGCTGGACTTTTTTGCCGACGCTCGCGGGCTGACCGGCTCGTACCGCCAGGAGCGGATCAATGCCGTCATCGAACTGTGCGCCTTGGGCAGCGTGATTGGCAAGGCGGTCGGAAAGCTGTCCAAGGGGTATCGTCAGCGCGTGGGCATGGCCCAGGTGCTGCTGCACGAGCCGGACGTATTGATCCTGGACGAGCCGACCGCCGGGCTGGATCCGAACCAGATTCGCGAAGTGCGAGATACGGTGCGTCGCCTGGGAGAAAGCAAGACAATCCTGCTCTCGACCCACATTCTGCAGGAGGTCGAGGCGATGTGCAGCCGCGTGGTATTCATCAACGAGGGGCGCTTGAAGTTCGACGGCTCGCCGGCCGAGCTGACCAAGGACGGCAAGGGCTTGGACGTGCATTTCTACGAGCTGACGAGCGGGGCCGCGTAAGCCTGGCAGGCGCTGCAGTTGGGCCGATTCGCCGACGATTCCCTTCGAGACACTGGTTAAGACGACTATGAATCCGAACGTCATTCGCGCCATCTTCCGACGCAATTTCAATAGCTACTTCAGCAATCCGACGGGTTACGTCTTCATCTGCGTTTACGTCTTGCTGAGCTCGTTCGCCGCCTTCTGGCCGAACGAGTTCTTCAACGACAACCTGGCCAACCTGGACCAGTTAAACCACTACTTGCCTTATATCCTGCTGGTTTTCATTCCGGCCATCACGATGAGCGTCTGGGCGGAAGAACGTCGGCAAGGTACGGACGAACTGCTGCTGACCATTCCCGCCGGCGATCTGGATGTCGTGTTGGGCAAGTACCTTTCCACGGTGGCGATTTACAGCGTGGCGTTGATCTTTTCAGCGTTCTGCAACCTGGCGATTCTCTCCTGGCTGGGCAACCCGGATAAAGGCCTGTTTTTCGGCACCTACTTCGGCTACTGGTTGGTGGGACTGGCGATGCTGGCGATCGGCATGGTCGCTTCGTTTCTGACGGGCAACCTGACGGTCGGCTTTGTGTTGGGCGCCATGTTCAACGCTCCGCTGGCGTTTGCCGAAAACGCCGACGTGATTATGCCCGGCCACCTGGCGATGGAAGTAAAAAGCTGGAGCCTGGAAGAGCAATTTCGCGATTTCGGACGCGGCGTCATCAGCCTCTCGGGCGTGATCTATTTCATCGCTCTGGTGGTTGCCATGCTCTACCTCTGCATGGTGCTGATCGGCCGGCGACATTGGCAAGGCGGACGAGACGGCCAATCGATGGGCGGCCATTATCTCATTCGCGCCCTCGCCTTGATCGTCGCCGCGGTCGGCATCACCATGACGTTCCATCACTTCGACACCCGGGTGGACGTTACCAGCGAGCGGCTCAGTTCGTTGTCGAGCCAGACGAAAAAGCTGATCCGCGAGCTCGATCCCAAACTGCCCGTCAAGGTCGATGCCTACATCAGTCCGGAAGTGCCCGAGTCGTACGTGCAAACGCGGCTCGATCTGGTCTCCGCACTGCGTGAGTTCGGCGCCCTGGGGGGCAACAAGGTTGACGTCACGATCCATCCGACGGAGCCGTTGAGCGAAGAAGCCGACCAGGCTGAGCAGCAATTCGGCATTACCGGTCAGCAAGTCACGTCGCGCAGCCGGGGCGCCATCAGCCGCGAACAGTTGTTTTTGGGCGTGGCGTTTACTTCGGGGCTGAAAAAAGTGGTGGTGCCGTTCTTCGATCGGGGCATTCCGGTCGAGTACGAACTGGTGCGCTCGATCTGCACGGTCAGCCAGCAGGATCGCAAGAAGGTGGGCGTGCTGGCGACCGACGCCAAGCTTTATGGCGGCATGAACTTCCAGACCTTTTCGCAAACGCCCAACGAGGTGTTGATCAGCGAGCTGGAAAAGCAATACGAAGTGGTTCAGGTCAACGCCGACAGCCCGATCGAGGAGGAATTGGACGTCTTGCTGGCCGCACAGCCCTCGTCGCTGACGCCGGAGCAGATGAAGAACTTCGTCGCGGCGGTCAAACGCGGCGTGCCGACGGCGATTTTCGAAGACCCGTTTCCCGCGATGAGGCTGGACGTGCCGGGCACCAGCCAGCCCAAACGGCCGCCGCAACAGAATCCGTTTGGCGGCAGCCCGCCGCCCCAGCCGAAGGGCAAGATCAGCGAGCTGTGGACGTTGCTGGGGGTGGATTTTATGGGTTCGAAGGTCGTCTGGCAGCGATACAATCCGATCCCCAAACTGCAAGCCGTGGCGACGCCTGAGTGGGTGTTTATCGATTCGGCGGCCAGCGACAAACCGGTGTTCGACGCCGATGACCCCATCAGCTCGCGTTTGCAGTTGCTGCTGTTCCTGTATCCCGGTTCCGTGACGAAGTTGAACGCCTCGGAATTGAAGTTCGAGGAACTGGTCATGACCGGCGACCAGACCGGCACCGTGGACGTCAACGAAATCATTCAACAGAGCATGTTCGGACAGCCAGGCGGGTTGAATCCCCGGCGTCGATTCATTCCTAGCCGCCAGTATTACACTCTGGCCGCCCGCATTTCCGGCGCTCTCAAGAAAGAAGAAGAGCTGATGTCCGACGCGGCGGCTGAGCCCGCCGAGGACAAGGCAGAGGAAGAGAAGCCTGCCAATGCCGAGCAGGACGGCGCCGAGGCCGAAGATGCCGAGGAGCAGGGCGCGGTCGAGAAAAATGGTGAAAAGAAGGACGCCGAAGAGAAGGCGCCGCCAAAGGAGAAAGACATCAACGTCGTGTTGGTCTGCGACATTGATATGCTGTTCTCGGAGTTCTTCAACTTGCGAGCCCAGGGCGCCGACCCCGACCGCGACTTCGATTTGAACTTCGATAACGTGACCTTCGTGCTCAATACGCTGGACGAGTTGGCGGGGGATGAGCGGTTTCTGGAAATTCGCAAACGCCGGCCTCGCCATCGGGTGTTGTCGCGGATTGAAACGCTCACCAAGGAAGCCCGCCAGGATGCGATCAACAAGACGCAGCGTTTCATCACGGAGTACGATGAGGCGACGGCCAAGGCCCAGAAGGAATTCCAGGACAAGATCGACACGATTCAGAAGGACAACAAGAGCGCCGATCCGATCGAGCTGTTGCAGCGCGTGGAAATGGCCCGAGAGGCCGGCCAGCGTCGTTTGCAGGCAGAGACCGACCGCCTGCAGAAGCAACGCGACCGCGAAACCACGCGCATCGAGCGCGAGTTGAACCTGAAGATCAGCCGCGTTCAGGATTGGTACAAGATGTGGGCGGTGTTGCTGCCGCCGATTCCGCCGTTGTTGGTGGGCCTGGGCGTGTACTTCAACCGTCGCGCTCGCGAGCGCGAGGGCGTCTCGAAGGCCCGCCTGCGTTAAGATCGAAGAAGCGAAGCCGAATCGAAGAATCGAACCGGAAAAACCAGCGATGAACGAGAGCGTAAAGACTTTGATTTTCGTGGCAGTCGCCGCCGTCGCCATGGGCGTAGGGGGCACGGTCAATTGGTATCGGCCTAACGTGCAGGACGATGAGAGCCTGGGCACGGGGCCGCTGTTCGCCGATTTTACGGATCCGGCGAGCGCCAAGGCGATGGAGATCGTCGAGTTCGACCAGGACACGGCCACGGTGCATCCGTTCAAAGTGTCGCAGGTCAAAGGCCGCTGGGCGATTCCCTCGCACGACGACTACCCGGCCGACGCGGCCCGGCAATTGGCCGAGGCGGCCGCCAACATGATCGACGCCAAAAAACTGAGCGTGGCCAGCACCGAAGAGTCCTCGTATGAAGAGTTCGGCGTGATCGATCCCGATCCCAAGAAGCTCAGTTCCGGCGCCACGGGGGTCGGCAAGCGCGTGACCATTCAGGATAAATCCAACAAGCCGCTGGCCGATCTGATCATCGGCAAGGCCGTCGAGGACAAGCCGGGGCTGCACTACGTGCGCATTCCCGGCCAGACGCCGGTCTACGTGGCCGCGGTCAAGACCGACAAGTTCTCGACGAAATTCGAGGATTGGATTGAGAAGGATCTGCTCAAGCTGAACGCCTTCGACGTCAAGCAAGTCGGCATCAACGACTACTCGGTTGATATTCTTCGAGGCGCGATTATTCCGCGTACCCAGATCAGCCTGGGATTCGACAGCAAGGATTCCAAGTGGAACTTGATCCAATTGGCGGAGTTCAAGGACGGCGACTTCGAGCCGGTCAAGCTGTCCGACCAGGAAGAGCTTGACTCTCAGAAGCTTAATGACATGAAAACCGCGCTCGACGATCTGAAGATCGTCGACGTGCGGCGCAAGCCGGAGGGGCTGGCCGCGAATTTGGAAGGGGGAGAAGAGCTGGCCGCCAATCAAGAATCAGTCCGGTCGCTGCAGACTCGCGGCTTCTATCTCGTGCCGCTCGAACAGGGCGGCCCGCCCGAATTGTATTCCAACGAGGGCGAAGTCCGCTGCGGCATGAAAGACGGCGTCGAGTACGTCTTGCGATTCGGGCGCATTGCCGCGGGCGCCAAAGCCGAAGAGGAGAAGAAGGAAGGCGAAGAGGGCGAGCCTGCGGAAGAAGCGACCGGCGAAAACCGCTACATCATGGTCACGGCCCAATTCAACGAAGATCTACTCCAAAAGCCGGAGTTACAGCCGCTGCCTGAAGCAGCGGAAGGAGAGAAGGCCGCCGACGAGAAGCCGGCGGACGAAAAAGCTGCAGATAAGAAGGCCGATGAAGAAAAGGCCGCTGACGACAAGGCGTCCGACGCCAAAAGCAAAGCCGAACGCGAGCGCATCGAGAAAGAGAACAAGCGCAAACAGGACGAGTTCGACGAACAGGTCAAGAAGGGCAAGGAGCGGGTCAAAGAGCTCAGCGGCCGCTTTGCCGATTGGTACTACGTCATCTCCGACGCAACGTATCAGAAGATCCACATGGGCCGCGAGCAGATCGTCAAGCAGAAGACGCCGCCCGAAGGCGAGGCCGGCAAGGAGCCGGAAAGCGGCAATGTCCTCACCGACGAACTGAAGAACCTGCCCGGGAAGTAAGCCGGTCGGAGTTCAGGATTGAACAGAAGGAAACGAAGAAGATCGCAATGCGTCCTTCTCGCAGCGTGTCGCTTTCTTCTCCTTTGTGATCTGCGTTGCCTTCTGTTCAGATGTTCTTGGCTAGGACAACAGCTCGCCTGTCTCAGGCCGGCATTTCCTGACCGAGCTCGCGCAGGAACTCGCAGGTATAGATTCCTGTGTCGTGCCCGTCGCTGAACTCGATCGCGTAGGCGTAGTTGCCGACGGGTTTCATGCCCAGGATCTTCAGCGGCTGGGCCTC
>DASZUP010000524.1:0-3474 GCA_035547635.1 Pirellulales bacterium | reverse complement strand
ACGCATACGATTTGGACGCGATGCTCAGGATCAACCGCCGTCGCACACATACTAGCGGCCTTGCGTCTTACTTCCGGTAATCGCCCATCTTCGGCAGGCTCTTGTGCGTATCCGGGCCGAAGTAACGCAGCCCGACGAGCGGCTCGCTGCCGGTGTTCTCGATTTCGACGCCATTCGTGGCGGCTTCGTGCGTGATAAACACCTCGTCTTCGGTCTCCTCGCCGAAGTGGATCATGGCGGGCGTCTGCAGGTTGAGCCGGCCCATGCGGCCGCGGCCTTGCACGGTGATCCAACTGCTGGCGCCGGGATCTTTCAGCGTGCACTTGGCGCCCGGCGCGAGGGTCAGTTCCTTGGCGCTGAAGCGTTGCTCGCCGTCGACCGTGCCGTAGACGATCCAGCGGTCTGCGCAGCCTTCGCACGAGGCCGACTCGTCGATGATCGGCTCCAGGTAATTGTGTTCCTTGAAGTGCGTGTCGACGTTCTTTTCCCAGTCGAGCTGCTCGATGATGAAGTCCAGGTCCTGGTGCTTGTCCTTCGGCACGTCTTTGACCAGCAGCGACCAGGGAACCTCGCGGCCTTCGACGAGCGACTGGAACATGCCGAACACGTCGGAGCCCCACTGCGGCTCGTAGGTGCAGAGCGAGCCAGGAGCGTGCAAGACGCCAGGCGGAATCAGCCAGCCCGTGCCGCGCTTCAGCCGGTAAGCTCGCGAAAGATCGAGAATGCCGTTGTCGCCTTTCGACCAGTCTTCCAGGCACTTGCGCAACTGGGCCTTGGTCGTGCCGGGCTCGAGCCCCATAAACGTGTAGGCGAAGTTGTTGTCGACGTTGTTGAGCTGCGGCGGGAAGTAGTAGCTCTCCGGCTTGCCTTCCTGGCCGGTCATGGCCGCGTGCTTGAAGCCCTGGTGCATGTGGTGCGGAATCGGGCCCATGTTGTCGAAGAACTTTGAATAGACGGGCCAGCGATTGTACTTCTCATACATCGCCTGGCCGATCAGCCGGGCGCCCTTCTCGCTGACGGCGTCGCGGAGCGTAAATCGCTGTCCTTCGAAGGCCACGTAGCTCAAGCCCTCGTCGTCGACGCGGCCCTCGTTGGCCGCCTCGGTGGTGCTGCCGAACCAGCGTTCGTCGATGCCTCCGCGATGGGCCCCGTAGGCGTACCAGTCGGTCGGGGCCAGCTTGATCCGCTTGCCGGGATGCAAAAAGCTGCGCGGCACCCAGGTGGGCGTCAGTCTGAGCAACCCCTGGCCGGCGTCCAAGGCCCGGTCGAGAAGCGCGGCGATACTATCTTTTTTGACGATCGTAGAGGTAACCATGGGGGCGAAGACTCCGCAAAAAAACGCGGCGAAATCGCCGCGAAAAAGTGGTCCGACCGCCTTGTTTTATTCGCTAGCTGAGTGACTGGCAAGCGCTCTGCCGCTGGGGCGGGGCCGGCTATCGCCCTTGCTTTGCCGTCGAGGGCCCGCGCTGCAGCCCATGACGCACATTCGCACTACGATGCGCGGGGACCGGTTGCGCCCGATCTTTTGGCGGCGCCGGAGCGAGGCAGGGCATGGAAAACTCCGAGGCCGCACCGTACATTCGAGCCCATTGAATTTCTGCCTCAAGGAGATTTCGCCATGTCGTGCCGCAGTTGGACCCTTACCGACACCGAGCGCGACGTTTACGTCGACGCCTTGCAGTTGGGGCCTGCCGATGCGCCCGGCGCTTCGAACTTCTCCGTGCGCAAGCGAACGTTGCGCGGCGGATTGCGCGACGGTCTCGATTCGATCGAAGTCGACAACGGCTGCCTGCGTTTCACTGTGCTGCCCGGCCGGGGTATGGGCTTATGGCGCGTCTGGCGAGGCGAACTCGAAGTCGGCTGGCCGTCGCCCGTCAAAGGGCCGGTACACCCCAAATTCGTGCCGACGGACGAGGGGAGCGGTATTGGCTGGCTGCGCGGATTCGACGAACTGCTCTGCCGCTGCGGGTTGGAGTACAACGGCGCGCCGGAGTGGTCGGCCGACGGCAAGTTGAAGCATCCGCTGCACGGGCGGATCGCCAACTTGCCGGCCCACTTCGTCGAAGTTTCGATCGATTCCGACTCCGGCGAGCTGAGCGTGACCGGCATCATCGACGAGACGCGACTGTTCGGCAACAACTTGCGGTTGAAGTCGACCGTGCGGACGAAAATCGGCGAGCCCAAGCTGACAGTCATGGACGAAGTGATCAACGCCTGGGCGACGCCGGCCGATCTTGAGTTGCTCTATCACATCAACGTCGGGCCGCCGCTTGCCGCGCCCGGTTCGATCTTCTCGGCGCCGATCGAAACGATGGCGCCGCGGAATGACTTCTCGGCGCGCGATCTGGCGACGTGGCAAGAGTACCCGCAGCCGGAACCGGGCGGAGAAGAGACCGTGCTGTATTGCGAACTGGCCGCTGACAAAGACGGCCGCACGGGCGCGTTGTTGGCGGCCGCCGATGGACGTCACGGTCTGAGCCTGGCATTCAACCGCCGCCAGTTTCCGTTTTTCGCCTTGTGGAAGAATCGTCAGGCCTTCAGCGACGGCTATTGCACGGGCCTGGAGCCGTGCATCAACTTTCCCAACGTCAAGTCAGTCGAGCAGGCGGCCGGCCGCGTCGCACGCCTGGCCCCGGGCGAGTCGCGCCGCTTCGAGATTGAACTGGAAGTTCACGACGATCCGGCCAGCGTGCAGCAAACGCTCAATAAGATCGACGCTTGGCGGAGCGGCGTCACGCCGACCATTCACTCTTCGCCGCGCCCCGAGTGGAGCTGAATCGCCTTATCAGGCTTTGAGCTGTTCGTCGTGACGCATGCCGCTGGGCGGCTGGTCGGCAAGATGGACGTTGAGCAGCGCTTGCTTGCCGCCGGCGCGCTGGTCGACGTCGTTGTCTTCCCACTCGATGGAGACGGCGCCAGAGTAGCCGGCTCGGTTCAGCTCCACGAGCAACTCTTCCGTCGACGTCGAATCGCGGGCCGTGCCGGCCGTCACGAAGTTCCAGCCGTTGTGCTTGTCGCCCATCGGCGGATGACCGCCCAAGCGGCCGTTGCGGGTGTAGCCGCGGACCACCTGTACGCCCTTGATATGCGCACAATGAATGCGATCGGCGAACGTGCGGATGAAGTCGACGCCGGAGACGCCTTGCCACTCCATGTGCGAGCAGTCGAAATTGAAACCCGCCGCGTTGGCGAATCCGGCGGCGTCGACGGCGCCAATGTAGTCGCTGGCGCTGGCGATATCGCCCATGGCCCGTTCGCTGGGATGGCACTCCAGGTCGACCGTCGTGCCGTAGTTCAAGCAGGCCTGAAACACTGGCGAGAACCGCTCGACGAGCAATTCCAGGCTGACCTTGAATAAGTCAGGAATCTCATGGCCGCCGATCGACTTGGGCAGCGGCGGGAACAAGAACCAATGGCTCCAGCAATGCGCCGGCGAGCCGACGAAGCCCGAGACCGGCACGGTGCGGTCCTGCA
>DASZUP010000523.1:0-7328 GCA_035547635.1 Pirellulales bacterium | reverse complement strand
CGGACAAATGCAGAAAGCGGATGGCGAATTTCGGCGCGGCAAGCTAGCTGCAAATCAGCGCTCCACCGGGGCGAGCCCGGGTCGTGGCGAAGCGAAACCGGCGTAACGCCGGTTCGCCAAACGAGTGAGATCTTGCGCAGTCAAGGCACAATCGCCAGCCATCCAACTGTCAAACTGGTCTTAAAATTCATAACATGCTGTTTCTGGACCTGTCGCTCCCGACCGCCTCTGAGAATCTGGCCCTCGATGACGCACTGCTGGAACAGGCGGAAGCGAGCGACGGCCCGCGAGAGTGCTTGCGGCTCTGGGAGCCGAGCGCTCCGCTGGTCGTCATCGGTCGTAGTTCGGAGCTGTCAGTCGAAGCGAACGAGGCGGTCTGTCGTGCGTCCGGCGTGCCGGTTTTTCGCCGCAGCAGCGGCGGGGCTGCGATTGTAACCGGCCCAGGTTGCTTGATGTACGCCGTCGTGCTGAGCCTCGAACTGCGTCCCCGCCTGCGCTCCATCGACGAAGCGCATCGCGCCGTGCTGGGCAAGCTGGTCGAGGCGCTCCGCCCGCTCGCCCTCGGCGTGCAGCGGCGCGGCACGAGCGACCTGGCGATCGGCGAACGGAAATTCTCGGGCAACAGCCTGCGGCTCAAGCGCAAACACCTGCTTTATCACGGCACGCTGCTCTACGACTTCCCGCTCGAATTGATCGGCCAATGCCTGGGCCAGCCGCCGCGCCAGCCCGAGTATCGCGCCGGACGCTCGCACGGAGAGTTTGTCAAAAATCTGCCCGTGACAGTTAGCGCCTTGCGTCAGGCGCTGGTCGAGACCTGGAACGCCCGCGAACCGTTCATCGATTGGCCTCGCGAGCTGACCGAGCGGCTGGTTTCCGAAAAATATTCTCAACGCGAGTGGAACGCGAAGCGATGAATGAGCTGCTGGCTCACACCAGCCCCCAACGCTTTCGCAGCACCCATTCCAGCGCCAGCACGCCAACAAAGATCAGGAAGAAGGGCCAGCGGTCCCACAGCGTTTCTTTGGATTGCGTTTCAATCTCCAGCGATTTGGCGCCCGCTTTGAGTTCGTCGAGCAAGCTGGGGAGCTGTTCGGGCGCCAGGCTCTTGCCTTCGGTCATGGCCGCCAGGCTTTCCAAGGCGCCGACGTCGGCTGCCGGGTTGTTCAATTCCAGATCCTGATCGTAGACCAGAAACCGCGCTTGCGAGGCCCCGAGCGGTTCTGAATCGTGCTTGACGTTGACGACCACGGTATAGTCGCCCGCGTCCTGGGCGTCGAGGAAGGCGCCTCGCATCTCGTCGCCTTGCTTGCGCAGCGTGACGGGAATCCGCTTGCCGTCGGGTCGCACCACTTCGGCTTCGAATGCACCGTCGACGATCGGTTCCCCTTCGGCCGTGTTGGCGCCGGCGGAGAACTCGACGCGCGAGCCGGGAGCGTGCCGGCGCCGATCGAGCTTGACCCACACCCGGCCTTCGTTGCTTTCATCCTTGCGCGCCAGCCACAGTACGACCTGCCGCCAGAACCGCTTGTGCTCCGCTTCGTGGCCTTCCATCCACCAGTGCCAGGTGGAATCGCCGGCGAAGGCCAGCACGCGGCCGTTGCCGAAATTGCTGGCGACGAGCAGCGGCTGCCGATCGTCCGATTCGGCCAGCACGTTGGCGCCCTGCTTCAAGCCCGCAAAATGGTTGGCGCCTTCCAGCGGCGGGAGCCGCGCCCAGGCAGCCGCGTTCTTTTCTTTATCGCTCGCCGGCGCCAGCAGCATTAAGAACTGCGAGACGCCGTACGCTGTCGGCTGCATCTTGGTTTTGCCGCCCAGGTGCAGGTCTTCGCGGATATTTTCGCCGAACTGCTGCCGTTCAAACCGTCCAATCATGATCGGCAGCACGTCGGCCAATACGGTGCTGCCGTAGCCGCCGGCGCCGAAGCTATGCAGGCCGCCCATCATGATCAAACCGGCCCCTTGCTCGACGGTGGCGCGAAGTTGCTCCAACTCTTCCTTGTCAAAAGCGTCGGAATCGAGATCGCCAAGCATGTAAACGTCGTACTTGCCAGGCTTGAGCCGTTCGAGAAGATCGGGCGGGCGGGTCTCGTTCCGATCGGCGCGGATGCGGATGTAATCGAGCTTGATGTCGGGCGAGGCATCAAGCGACCAACGCAGAAACTTCTGTTCCGGCGAGAGCGAGCCATCCAGGTAGAGAACGTTGACGCCCCCTTTCAATACGGTCACGAAGGTGCTCATCTCGTTATTGGTCGTGACCAACTCGCCGGGCTGCTCGGCCGCGCGGAGCGTGATTTTGAACTCGCCCGGAACCTTCGGTGGGTAGACCAGCTCGACCGGCAGTTGTTCGCCGTCCTGCCGAGATTCGAGCTGGCGCGTGGCGACTGGCTCCATCTTGCCGGGCGCCGTCTCGACCAGCAGTTGGACGGCCACCTGCTGGTTCTCCAGCCCCGCCAACCGCACCGCACCGGCGACGGGCAATTTGTTTTTGACGAACACCCGCTCGGCGGCCAACATGTCTTCGATCGCCGCGTCGCGAGATTGTCCCGGTCCGCGGGCCTGGCCGAACGGAATGGCGTACAGCCGGCAACCGAGATCGGCCAGCCGCCGGGCGGCCAACTGCGGCGGCATGTCGTGCGGGGGATAGGCCCGCTGGGCGCCGTCGCTGAGCAGCAACACGCCGGAGAGGCGCTTGCCCGCCTCGGCCTTCACGGCCTCGTCAATCGCAGCGCCGATGGCCGATTGTTCGCCCGCGGGCTGCTCGTCGAGCTGGAGATGCTGCGGCTGATAGTCGAGCTTTTGCAGGCCGCTGTCGAATTCGTAGACCTTGATCTCCAGGTCTTCGGCCAGCTTGTCCAGTTGCGGCAGCGAATCTCCCAAGGCCCCCTTGACCACTTCCCAGCGACTCTTGTTGCCGATGGCGTCGGTTACGAGCATGCTGCGAGAGCGATCGACGAGCACGATCAAGGTGGCCGATTGTTTGGTCATCTTGGTGCGGACGATCGTGGGCCGCAGCAGGGCCAGCGCCATCAGCAGAATGACGATCAACCGCAGCGCAGCCAGCACCCGGCGCCGTCCGGGCGTCAGTTTGCTGCCGCTGGGACCGAACCAGAGCAGGGCGGCGAGCAACGCGATCGCCAAGGCGACGACCCACGGGCCTCCCACCGGAGACACGGAGAGTCGGACGATGTTGGCGAGGAGAAGGCGGCTCATGTCTCTCGATAAAAGCGGTTCGCCAACACCTGCTCGCAGCCCAGGATGGCGACGATCAGCAACATCAGCAGCGGAAACAGTTCTTGACCCACGCGGCCCGCGCTGACGTCGCGATCGATCTCTTCCTGGTTGTGCGCCAGACGGAATTGCGATTGTCCGAATACGTCGGGCAGCCGGGCTTCGTCGAACCGCTGCAAATCACTTGCCGTCACGGGGAGATTCACGCTGAAGCCGCGATTCAGGCCGTCGGCTTCTCCGCCGGCCTTGATCCGGTAGTTGCCGATGCGGTCCGTCGCGGGAACGATGATCGCCTGCTGTTTGTCGTCGATCGTCTGGCGAAACGAGTCGCCGCGGGGCGTGGAAAGCAGGTACGTCGAGTAGGGCTGGTTCTGGGTCAACGGCAAGACGGCCGTTTCGCCCGCCAGGTAATTCAGTCGCCCTTCCGAGCTGCCGGCCAGGTAAGAGAACATCTGGTCCATCAGCATCACGAAAGGCCAGGCGTCCAATCCGGTCGCCAGCCGGTTCCAGCGGTTATCTTCCGACGTCTCAGGCCCTTCCGAAACGGGCGTGGTCATGGTCGCCGCGCGTCCGCGGCCCACCGGCCGCTCCAGCAGCGCCGGCTTGCCGTTGCGGTAGGCGGCGACCTGGCTGACGCCTTGTGCCAGCTTGGGCAATTGCCAGTACATGTAGACCGGCAGCGCGTCCCACGGCACCGTCCCTTCCAACGGCAGGAAACGGGCGACCATCGGGTGCTGGCTGCGATCGGTGGTGAGAAACAGATCGCCGCCCGGGTAGCGGGCCGGCAGGGAACCCAACGGGCCGGGCAGCAAAAGCTGCGGCGTCGGCTGATTCAAGGCCTCGGGATCTGCGGCCGCGCCAAGAAAGATCGCCACGCCGCCGCCCGACCTGGCGAAAGCGCTCATTTGTTCCCAGACGGCGTTGGAGACGCGTCCCGGATCAAGCAGCGCCACGACGGCCACGTCTTCCAGTGACGTTTCAGGCAACTTGTCGTAGGTTACTACCTGGCAATCAAAGCGCGCCTGGCCCGTCTTCCGCCAGGCGCTCGGCGCCAGCGCCTCTACCAGAAACACAGCCCGTCCTTCGGCGGGCGGCGCGGCGGCGACGAGCACTTTCCAAGGCGGTTTGACTTCGACCGTGAAGTAACGGCGATCATCGCAGGCCAGACCGTCGGACCCGATCAGTCGCAGGTAGCCTTGATGAGCGCCGGTGTCCAAGCCGCCCAGCGAGAATTCGACGCTATGCGTCTCGCCGGGGCGGACCTCAACAGGCTGGTGACCTCGCTTTTCGGCTTCGCCCTGCTCATTGTAGAGGTAAACCTCGACGACTTTCGACTTCGCTTCCCGTTCGGCGCTGAAGACTTCCGTGCCGATCATCCAGGGGCGATTGCGAGCGAGGAACTCGTTGGGCAAACGGGCTTCGCCGAGCCCAAAGTTGACCGGCTCCTTGATTCCCACGTCGACGACGTAAATCCCCAGGCTGTCGAGTTTGGCCAGCCGCTGGCGCAACGCCTTGGAAGCCTCTACGTCCCATGCGGCCTGTGACAAGTCCGTAAAGACGTAGATCTCTTTTCGCTTGGGCAACGGCTCGCCGCCGATTTCGCCCTGTTCGAGCAGCTCCGCCGCCGATTCGAGCACTTCCCAAAGCGGTCGCCCGACGGGTGTCGTTTCCATCCGGGCAAGCCGCTCCTGCGCCGCCCCCTGGTCGACCTGGAAGACCGGCAAGGCGCGCTTCGAATCGAGCACGGCCACGCGGCTGTCTTCCGGCAACTGCTTGAGCAGCCAGCCGGCAATCTCGCGGCCGGCTTCTAACCGCGTGCGGTTCTCGCTCTTGTAGTCCATTCGCGGCGAGGTATCGAACACCAGCGCCGCGGCGACGGGCGCTTCCTGATTGCCGATCACGCCGGTCGTCTTGATGCTGGGCCGCGCCAGCGCCGCAGCCAACAGGGCAATGGCGGCCATCCGCAGCGCCAGCAGCAGCAGGTGCCGCAGTTTCAGCTTGCGGCGGTTCGTATCTTGCCGCATCTGCACGAACCGCAGCGCCGGGAATTCCAGATGCCGCGGCTGTTGACGCATCACCAGGTGCAGCACGACCGGAATCGTCGCCAGACCGGCCCCGGCCAGCAGTGCGGGAGTGACGAAGTCCATGGCTCAGCCTCGGGCCCGGCGATTGACCAGGTATTCGATCAACGCCTTGTCGAAAGGCATGCTGGTGTCGATCGGCACGTAATCGACGCCGCTTTGAAGACAGTCGCGCCGGTAGCGCTCGCGGAACTGTTGCACTTCGTTCAAGTAGTCCTTGCGGAAACCGCCGGCGTCGACCTGCAGCTTTTCCTGGCTTTCGGGTTCTTCGAATTCGACGACGCCATCGAACGGGAAGTGAACTTCCGCCTCGTCCAGCACGTGGAACAAGATCACGTCATGTCCGCCGTGCCGCAAGCGGTGCAAGGCCTTGATGATCGGATCGGGATCTGCCAGCAGATCGGAGAACAGCATCACCAGGCTGCGGTGCTTGAGCATGGCCGCAATCTGGATCAGGCTCTTGGCGATCTCCGTCTTGCCCGCCGGGCGCAGCTTGGAAAGCAGCGACAACACATTGCCGATCTGCGTCCGCTTCGACTTGGGCGGCAGGCTGTTTCGGATCCGCTCGTCGAACGTGATCAGGCCGACGGGATCCTGCTGGTGGACCATCAGGTAGCACAGCGCCGCGGCCAGGCAGATCGAATAATCGAACTTGGTCAGTTCCTGGCGATAGGTGTAAGCCATCGAACGGCTGAGATCCATCACTAGGTAGCCGGTGATGTTCGTCTCGGCTTCGAACTTCTTGATGTAGTACTTGTCGGTCTTGGCATAGACCAGCCAGTCGATGTCTTGCGGATTGTCGCCGGCCGTGTACTTGCGGTGCTCGCTGAATTCGACCGAAAAACCATGGAACGGGCTGGCGTGCAAGCCCTGCAGAAAGCCCTTGACGATGAACTGGGCGCGGAGATCGAGCCGGGAAATCTGGCGAATGACTTCAGGCTTGAGATACTGTTCCGCGGATACGGCCATGCGTATTTCTTGAATTCAGGACCGATTAACTGACATTCGAGACAGAGCCAAGGATGAAACGCGGATGCGTCACGGATAATGGCGTCATGAGAAGCATTCCGGCGGAAAGATCTTGCGCACGGGACACGCAAACCCCGGCACGATGTCTCCGCCTTCCAAAGTGTCCGCGTCGGTCAAAGCGACGACGGGTCCGTCTTGATGATGGACCGTCACGGTGCGATTCTTCGGGTCGACGATCCAAACCTGGTGCGTCCCATGGGCCAGCCAGGCCTGCGCCTTGTCGGTCGCCTTGCCCACTCGATCGCTGGGCGAAAGGACCTCGACGGCCAGGTCCGGCGCCCCTTTCCAGAATTTGCGCGACAGTCCGGTCGCGGCGAAGCGCTGACGCTCAACGAACGCGATGTCAGGCGCGAGCACTGTGTCGGGCTCGTGTTCGAGTTGGAACCCGGCTTCGGCGCCAAAGATCACCCCCAGGGCGTGCTCCATCACGAAAGCTCCCAGCCGGATCGTTAGCGCCGCGGTGACAACGCCATGTTCATCGCCCGTGGGACTCATCATCTGCAGCGCGCCTCGCACTAATTCGTATCGATAGCCGTCCGAGGGGAAACGCAACAATTCATCGGCGGTAACGAGTTGCGGCGACGTCGCCATGGGGACCTCTATTTCTCGAATTTGGGAACCTCGGGCACGGGAAGTTCCTTGACCAGCCGCACGATCACGTCCTCGTTGTTCATGCCTTCGGCCTGGGCCTGGAAATTCGTGCTCACGCGGTGCCGCAACACAGGCACGGCCACTTTCTTGATGTCGTCGATGGCAACCGAAAAGCGCCCCTCCATGGCGGCCAGCGCCTTGCCGCCGTGAATCAGGAACTGGCCGGCGCGCGGTCCGGCGCCCCAGCCGACCAGCTCGCGCACGAATTCCGGCGCCGATTCGTCCTTCGGCCGCGTGGCGCGCACCAGCCTCGAGACGTACTTGATGATGTACTCGCTCACCGCCACGGAACCGACCAACTTTTGCAGATTCAAAATGGCGCGGCCCGACAGCACCTTG
>DASZUP010000522.1:0-25800 GCA_035547635.1 Pirellulales bacterium | reverse complement strand
AGCAGATCGCCGGCGAGCTGGACGCGAACGAAGTCGTACCAGGACAGATCGCGATTGAAAGCGTCGATCACCCAGTTGCGATAGCGCCAGGCCTGGTAGAACGTATAGTTGCGGTCTCCGCCATTGGAGTCGGCGTAGCGGGCGACATCGAGCCAGTGTCGTCCCCACTTCTCGCCGAATGCGGGGCGGGACATCAGATCGTCCACGACCCGAACGAACGCAAGCTGCGAGGGATTGGAGACGAACGCCGCAACTTCCTCTCGCGTCGGAGGCAGTCCGGTCAGGTCGTAGTGAACTCGGCGGATCAACTGCTCCGGCGCCGCATCCGCGGCGGGTTCGAGTCCCGCGGTTCTGAGCTTCGCCAGGACGAACGCATCGATGGCGCCGCGGCCCCAATCGCTTCCCTCAATCGCAGGCACGCGCTGACGCTCAAACGGACGATAGGCCCAACCCTGGCGCGCCGTTTTATAGTCGATCTCGTCGCGACGCACTGCCTGGGAGATTGCAGCGTCTCGAGGATCGGGCGCCCCCATGGCGACCCATTTCTCGAGGATCGCGACCTGTTCCGCACTCAGGCGGTTGTCGGGCGGCATCTGCAGATCTTCGTTGCCGTAGCGAACTGACTGAATCAGCAGACTCGACTCGACTTTGCCGGGAACGATCGCCGGCCCCGAATCGCCCCCCTCGGCCCAGCCGGCCTTACGGTCCAGCCACAGACCGCCGTTGCGCTGGCCCGCCTTCTCCGAATGGCACTCGTAGCAGTGCTCGATCAGCAACGGGCGAACCTGCTTTTCGAAGAAGTCGATTCCGTCCGCTGCGGCCGCTCCGGCAGCCGGCCAACCGAAGGCGACGAGAAAGATCAGGAGGTTCCGCATGGCGATGTTTTTCATGGATTCAGCACATCGAACTGACTTCAACGGGCGTTGCGAAAGCCTTTCGCGATTTTGCTGCACGTTACGAACCAGTCCCTCGCAGACGTGCCTTTCCCTCCACGGCTCTCTTGCTTCCGCCGGCTCAAGATACGGCGGTTGCCTGCGGGTCATTTTAGACTCGGCCGCTAACAGTAGCCAGCGAACTCTAGAGTTTCTGGCCACGGAACGCACCCGGGCCGCAACATTGCGCAGGCTTCTCACTCGGCTAACTTACATGCAACGAGCGGCAGAATGCCGTCCAGACTCTCGTCTCTTCCCACTCGCGATGAACCTCTGCCAGGATATCGGGCAGCAGGTATTCCAATTCGTTCAGGGCTTCCAGAAACTCTGGCGAATCCGGAATGTTGGCGCCGCTGGGCAGCCGCGCAAGGGCGGCGCGTAGCCGGCGGCAGAATCTCTCCTCGGTCGTCAGCATTGGCGCGTCTCCCGTATCGGTCGGGATAAGCAAAGCGCCCGGGACGCTTTCCGCTGTTGACGACGATTACGCTTGCAGGAGAACGTCCTGGTAGCCGCTCGAGTATAGAATTGGTCGTCCTCTATGTTGCGTAACTGCCGCGCAAGCTCAGAAGATTCCCAACTGATCGCGGGCGTCTTCAGTCATGCGGTCGGGAGTCCAAGGAGGCGTCATTACCAGCTTGACTTCGACCAGGCCGACGCCTTCCAAGCGGCCCACCACGTCCTTGGAGTTCTGCAGCAACTGCGGGCCGGCCGGACACGCGGGGCTGGTCATGGTCATCTCGATCGAGACGTCCGACTTGCCCTCTTCGCTTTCCGTCACTGTCACCAGGTAGATCAACCCCAGGTCGACGATGTTGACGAACAGTTCCGGATCGATGACCTGCTTCAAGGCCTCGCGAACGGCGTCTTCGGCAATTGGCATGATTCGGGCTCCGCAAAATACAAAACTGAAGTTCAGTCGCGCCGCTAGTCGTTGAGTTTGACGAAGATCTCGCCGCCTTCAACCTTGACCTGATGCGCGACCGTCGGCCGCGTGGCGGGCATGGTCAAGGCGCGGCCGTCGCGAATGTCGAACTTGGCGCCGTGCCGCGGGCAGGCGATCGTATGGTCTTCAAGCGGTCCCTCGCTGAGCGGCCCGCCGTCGTGCGTGCACACGTCGTCCAGCGCGAATACCTCGCCGCCGACCCGCAACAAAACCACGATCCGATCGTCGATCTCGACCAGCTCTCGGCCGGGATCCGCCAGGTCATCGAATTTGGCTACGCGTACGAAGTCGGGCATGGGGATGTCGAAGATGGTAGGTAGGAGATTGGAGATAGGAGGCGAGGGGATACTGGATCGCGAGATTAAAGAAGCGCGGTTGGTTTGCTAATTTCCCCCCACGTATCACCTGCTACCTGCCGCCTGCTTTATTCATATTCTCGAATCCGGCGTCCGATGGCGTCGCCCAGGGCGTCGCGGACGCTTTCGATGGTGATGCGGTCGAACACCTGCTGGAAGAAGCCGGCGACGATCACTCGCACCGCTTCCTTGCGGGTCAGGCCGCGGCAGCGAGCATAGAAGATCTGGCTGTCGTCGACGCGGCCGGCGGTGGCGCCGTGCGTGCAGATCACATCGTCCGCTTCAATCTCCAGTCCGGGAATCGAATCGGCTCGGGCCTGCTCGCTGAGCATCAAGTTGTCGTCGCGCTGGTAGGCGTTCGTCTTCTGCGCGGCCGGGTCGACTTTGATCATGCCGCGCCACACCACCTGCGAATGATCCTGCAGCGCGCCTTTGTAGAGCAAGTCGCTGTGGCAGTGGGCCGCCTGGTGGTGCTGCAATGTGTGATATGAGAGGTGCTGCTTGCCTTCGGTGAACATCACGCCGTTGACTTGTACGTCGGCGCCTTCGCCGACCAGCGCCACGTGCTGGTTGACCTTGGCCAGCCGGCTGCCCAGCGCGCCGATCGTCCATTGCAATGCGCCGTCGCGGCCGACCATGCCGCGCTGATGCGCGAAGTGCCAAGTGCCGGCGCCCCAATTCTGCAAGTTGACGTAACGCAAGCGGGCGCCGTTGCCGACGATCACCTCGATAGCGCCGCAGTGCAAGTTGGCTGCCTCGTCGCCCGCCGTCTCGGCCAGCAACGTGGCCTCGGCGCCGTCTTCCAGCACGATCAGTGCGTGGCCCAGGTCGACGCCGCCGCCGGACAGGGCCGACAGCATGTGCAGCGGCTTTTCGATTCGCACGCCTCGCGGAACGTACAACAGCATGCCGCCCGACCAGCACGCGGCGTGCAGCGCTGCGAACTTGTCGGCCTTGAAATCGACCGCCCGGAATAGGTGCGGCCGAAGCAGATCTCCGTGTTCGGCGATGAGCGCATCGAGGCTGCCGAACAGCACGCCCTGGCGGGCCAGGTCTTCATCGAGCTGCGCGTCGAGATGGCGGCTGTTGAGCGCCGTCGCATGTCCGCCCAGTTCCACGCCGTGCGTCAGCAGCGGCTGCGGCGGAGCCGCCTCGTCCGCTTGCTCGCTCGGCAGGCTAAAGCGATCCAGCCGGAACAGGCGGATATCGGTCCGCATCCACTCTTCTTCGCGCCGCGAGGGAAGATCGAGCTGTTCGAAAGTCTGCCAGGCTTGGCGGCGCAACTCGGTCGTCCAGGTCGGTTCTTGGCGGCCGGCAAGAAAAGCCTCAAAAGCGTCGGATGTGAAACCTGCGGCAGCGGCGGTCTGGGGCATGTAATAAGTCTTCGCGAATCTAAACGAGTCTTGCCTGGCAAAGCGCTGTTCGCGCTTTGCAACTTGCCGCGCCGCTCAAGGCGTCGCACGGCAAACCATTATTCACAATTGACGAACCAGAACGGGGGCGGCATGCGGCATCGTCCCGCTTGTCCGTAGATGCCGCCTTTGCGGTCGTCCTTAGCCCACCGAGCCTTCCATCTGCAGCTCGATCAGGCGGTTCATCTCGACGGCGTACTCCATCGGCAGCTCTTTGACCAACGGCTCGATAAAGCCGCTGACGATCATCGTGCTGGCCTCGGCTTCGCTCAAGCCGCGGCTGGTGAGATAGAACAGTTGTTCCTCGCCGATCCGCGAAACGCTGGCTTCATGGCCGATCATCACGTCCTGCTCGTCGATTTCGATATACGGGTAGGTGTCGCTGCGGCTCTTGGGGTCGAGAATCAGCGCGTCGCACACCACGTTCGATTTCGACTTCTTGGCGCCCGGCTCGACCTTGACCAGCCCACGGTAGCTGGATCGGCCGCCGTTCTTGGAGATCGACTTGGAGATGATGCGTCCCGAAGTGTTCGGAGCGCAATGTACCAGCTTGGCGCCGGCGTCCTGATGCTGGCCGGACGAGGCGAAGGCGATCGACAAGATCTCTCCGCGGGCGCCCGGCTCCATCATGTAGACGGCCGGATACTTCATGGTCAGCCGGCTGCCGAGATTGCCGTCGATCCATTCCATCACGGCGTTCTCGTAGGCCATGGCGCGCTTGGTCACCAGGTTGTAGATGTTATTGGCCCAGTTCTGGATGGTCGTGTAGCGGCAGCGGGCATGCTTGTTGACGACGATTTCGACCACGGCGGAGTGCAAGCTCTCGGTCGTGTACATCGGCGCCGTGCAACCTTCCACGTAGTGGATCTGCGCGCCTTCGTCGACGATGATCAGCGTCCGCTCGAACTGGCCCATGTTCTCGGCGTTGATGCGGAAATAGGCCTGCAAAGGGAAGTCGACCTTCACGCCCTTGGGCACGTAGATGAACGACCCGCCGGACCAGACGGCCGAATTCAAGGCGGCGAACTTGTTGTCCGACGGCGGAATGATGGTGGAGAAGTACTTCTTCACCAGCTCCGGATGTTCGCGGACGGCCGAGTCGGTATCGGTGAAGATCACGCCCTGGCTGGACAGCTCTTCTCGCAGCGAGCCGTAGACCACTTCGCTTTCGTACTGGGCTTTGACGCCCGCCAGAAACTTCTTCTCGGCCTCGGGAATGCCGAGCTTGTCGAAGGTGGTCTTGATGTCCTCCGGCACGTCGTCCCAGCTACGGCCCTGATGATCCGAAGGCTTGATGTAGTAGAAGATGTCCTGGAAGTCGAGACTGATGTTGCCGCCCCACTTGGGCGTGGGCTTGGAGTTGAAGATCTCCAGGCTCTTGAGCCGGAAATCCCGCATCCAGTCGGGCTCGTTCTTCATGTCCGAAATCTGATGGACGATTTCGGCGTCGAGCCCCTTGCGGCTCTTGAAGATGTATTTTTCGTCGTTGCGAAAATCGTACTTATTGATTTCGCCAATGCCGACTTCGAAGGACTCGTTCTTTACGTCGGTGGCCATAGTTCAACTCTCTTCTGTAGGTCTGGCTTTGCGCGCCTGACGAACCAATCTCGGACCTGGCTCAGGCTTCGCGAGGCTTGACAAAAGTGCGTCAGGCTCGCAAAGCCTGACCTGCTGTATTGTCTTAAAACGCGTGCTCGATCTGTTCGCTTTGCTTCATCGCTTCTTCTTCGGCGGCCGCTTCGGGATGGGCCGCTCGAATGCGATCGTAGCCGTGCTGGTGCAGTTCGGCGGCCAGTTCCGGACCGCTGCGCTTGTGCCCCGGACCGCCGGTCTCGACGATCCGTCCGCCGAGCATCACGTGCGTGAAGTCGGGCGTGTTGTGTTCCAGCAATTTGTCGTGGTGCGTGATGATCAGAATACCCATCTCCGCGCCGCCGATCTCGGCAATGCTCTGGCTGGCCAGGCGCACCGCGTCGACATCCAAACCGCTGTCGGTCTCGTCAAGCACGGCGAACTTCGGCCGCAGCATGGCCATCTGCAGGATCTCGGCGCGCTTCATTTCGCCGCCGGAGAAGCCGTCGTTGACGTAGCGGCGCGCGAACTCCGTATCCATGCGAAGCTGTTCCATCTTGCTCTTGAGCTCCTTACGGAACTCGCGCATCGGAATCAGTTCTTCGCCTTCTTTGCGTTCCGGACGGCGAACGTTGGTCGTGGCGTGCCGCAGGAAATCGGCCATCTTCACGCCCGGTATGGCCATCGGCCGCTGGAACGCCAGGAAAATGCCCGCTCGAGCCCGCTCGTTCGGCTCCATCTCCAAGACATTCTCGCCGTTCAACTCGATCGAGCCGCCGGTCACTTCGTAGCCCGGATGGCCCATGATGGCAAAGCCCAGCGTGCTCTTGCCCGAGCCGTTGGGGCCCATCAAGGCATGGGTCTCGCCGCGGCGGATCTCCAGGTTGACTCCCTTGAGGATCGGCTTGCCTTCGACCGCTACGTGCAGGTCGTGAATCTTCAGCGTGTCTGTCATGAAGAGATGGTTGGCTATGCGTGGTTACTAGTTGGTTGTGAGGGGCGCGGCCGTTCAAGGCCGTTCCTTCCCGTCATTTACTTTGTCTGCTAGCTGTTTACGAGCCGGCAGGGGCTCAGCCGATGATCGATCAGCCAGTAATCTTCTGGTGATCAAACACGGGCTGCCGTTCTTCGACGGCGACGTAACCCGAGTGGTGCGGCACGGGCAGTTCGTCTTCGATCTGCACAAAGCCCCCTTCGGCGGCGGCGCGCCTGGCGATCTTGTGTCCCTTGATTTTGTCCTGGATCCGCATCAGGCCTTCCAGCAACGCCTCAGGCCGCGGCGGACAGCCGGGCACGTAGACGTCGACCGGCACGACCAGGTCGACCCCTTTGCACACGTGATAGCCCCACTTGAAGTACGGGCCGCCGCCGACGGTGCAAGCGCCCATGGCGATCACGAACTTGGGGTCGGGCATCAGGTTGTAAAGCCGGCGGACGCGGCTGGCCATTTTGTACGTCACGGTTCCGGCCACGATCATCAAGTCGGCTTGTCGCGGGGTGGCGCGGAACGCTCCGGCGCCGAAGCGGTCCATGTCAAAACGGCTGGCGCCGGCTGCCATCATTTCGATCGCGCAACAGGCCAGGCCAAACGTCATCGGCCAGATGCTCGACTGCCGCGCCCAGTTGATGGCCTGCTCGACCGTCGTCGTGATTACGTTCTCTTCAAACCGTCCTTCGATCCACGGCTTCGTCATGGCTGCTTAAATTCCGTTGGATGACTCAATCTCAGTGGCCGCCCGCTGGCGCCGAATTCGTCAGTTTAGCCGAGTTTCAGTTCGTTTCAAATTGGCAGCAGGCATGGCCTTCCAGCCGGCATTGCGACAATCGCAACGGGGCCGAAAGCAACTCCGCAAACAACATCTTTTCCACCGCGCAGATCCCGCGGTCTTTTTCCGCCAATTCGGGGTAAGGGCAATCCAGCACCGTCAGCACGGGCGATTGTCCATCCGTCTCGATTTCCAGAGGCACGCGCCGCTCAGCAAACAGCTTTTGCAGGGCCTCCATCCGGGCCACCGTCGAACCGCCTTGCACCTGGTCGGCATAAAGCCCAGCCATGGCGCCGGCGATCCGCTGCAGCAGGCCGCGCCGAATCTCGGGATCGCTGACAGTCCGGATCTGCTCCCAAAGCAGCATGGCCAAATCGGCGTAATTGGTGCCTACCTGGCGGCGAGCCTTGTCGCTGAGCGAATAACGGTGGCAAGGCCGACCGCGTCCCGCTCGAGTCGCCTCGCGTTCAACAAGTCCCTGCCCCATCAAGCGAGTCAAACGCTGCCGCACGGCGGTCGCCGTAACTTCCGTCGCCTCAGCCAATTCAGAAACGCTCATTGCCCCGCGCCGGCGGAGCAATTCCAGCAATTGAGAGTCTGAAGTTTCCGAAACGGTGCTCATCGTTCTACTTTCCGGTTTGGCGGCTTATCACATGCCCGCCTGACGTAATCATACCGATTGAGACATTTTAGGCAACTCAATATGCGAAAAATATTTAAAGCGTTAAATGACAACAGCTTGCAAGCAGCATTTCGGCAGTTTTTGTATCTTGCACGCCCGGGATTAACCACGGATGACGCGGACGGCGCGGATCGAAGAGGCTGGTAGGTTTGTGGCGGCAAAAGTCGCGAACCAGAGGCGTGCGCTGAGAGCGAGATTTCGGCTCGTTTTGTCGGGCGGCGAGATATCGCAGCGAGGCTTCGCAGGATCCCCCTCCGTCGGACCGCAAAAACCTTAGCAAGCCTTAGCGCGGGCAAGCGATCAGCTCCTGAACAATTTGGATCCCGGCAGCGACTTCGGGCTGACGCCGATGCCGTAAATTACTGGGTCTGCCGGTCCTCGACAGGGGCGAACACCGCCTTTCCAAGGACATGGCCAACCCCCCTCTGTTGGTTATGCAAAGTCTTAGCGCAGCAAGCCAGCGGTCAGGGCGAGCGGACGATCTCATGGCCGTTTCGATGATTTGCCGTCCGCGCGTGGCTCTAAGCGGCAGCGGATAGAGGTAACATATTTCGCAAAGGGAACTTACATTCGGCCATTATCCGCAGACGCTTGGCTTGGCGTCAAAGCAGGGCCCCTCTCGCCGGTTGCGATCTCGAAAATACATTGGCGGGCAGATCTGCTATTATCGGGGGCCACGCATCTTCCCGAACCTGGAGCTTTCCGCCATGAGTTGGCTTCCCAAGCAGACGATCGTCGTACCGGTCGATTTCTCCGAAGATTCGTTCTCTGCCGTCGATACGGCCTTGGAACTGGTCACAGGGGCGTCAGCGCTCCACGTGGTTTACGTGCTGCCGGTTTTCGACCCCGCGGAGCCGGACGTGGTCTGGAGCACGATCAACGATGAAACCCGTCGCCGCCACTCGGAGCAGGCGCTGCAGGAGCGGCTCAGCGACGCCAGGTATCAGGGGCTCAATCTCCATGTCGAGTTTGGCGAGCCCGGCCACAAAATCACCGAGCTGGCGAGCAGTCTGAAGGCGGATCTGGTCGTGCTCTCCTCGCACGGCAGGTCGGGCATCTCGCGGCTATTGCTGGGCTCGGTGGCGGAGAAGGTAATCCGGTTGGCCCACTGTCCCGTGCTGGTACTGCGGAAGTAGCGACCAGGCGAGCGCGGCGCCCGAGAAGCGCGATGCCGCGAAAACGGACCAGGCGACCGACAAATCGCCAGGCGCCCGGCCAGCTAATCGTTCGCCGCGCAATCATCGCAAGCCGGCTCGCCGACCGAGCCAACGGCGCACTCATCCGGGCTTTCGTAGCGGGGAAAGTAGTGCGCCACGACCTGCCGGAATTCGTCGGGCGAGCTGACGCGCGAGGCCCGCGTGCGGAACTCGCGGGCGCCGGGGCGCCCTTGAGCGTAACAACAGGCGAACTTGCGCATCAGCACCGTGCCCTTCTGCTCGCCGAAACGCTCGACGACCAGCGCGTAGTGTTCCAGCAGCAATTCGCGCTCTTGTTCCAGGGTCAGATCGGGAGGAATCGCTTCGCCGACCAGCGCCGCCTGCGCCTGGCGAAACAGCCACGGCTTGCCGAGCGCCGCCCGGGCGATCATCACGCCGTCGATCCGGTAACGACGGAATGCCTCGACCACTTTCGCGGGCGAGTCGAGATCGCCATTGCCGATCAGCGGGATGCGCTTGAGATGCTCCTTGAGCGAAGAGATTCGTTCCCAATCGGCCGAACCGCGAAAGAAGTCCTGGGCCGTGCGGCCGTGTACGGTCAATGCCGCGGCCCCGGCGGACTCGATCACCTGCGCGATCTCAACGGCCGTGATGTTGTCTCGCGTGCAGCCCAAGCGGATTTTGGCCGTCACCGGGGTCGGGGCGCAAGCCTCGACCACGCGCTCCACAATCGCGCCAACGCGATCGGGAAAACGGAGTAAGTAGGAACCGCTGTGGGCCGAGGCCGTGATCTGCTTCACCGGACAGCCGAAGTTGATATCCACCACGCTCACGCGGAACTCGTGCGCCAGCTTGGCGCCGACCGCCGCCAGCGTCGCGGGGTCGTTGTCCCAGATCTGCACGGCCAGCGGCCGGGCCTCGTCCTTGACGCCCCACAGGCGATCGGGAATGTCGTGCTCTCGCCGATCGATCGCCAGAAAACCCTTGGCGCTGATCATCTCCGTCGCCTGCAGGCCGGCGCCGCCGAACTGCCGCACGATCTGCCGGAACGCGTAATTGGTGAAGCCCGCCATCGGGGCCTGCAGGATCGGCGGATCGATCGTGAGCGGGCCGATCTTCAGCGGCGGGGGGCGTCGGTCGAGCGGCGGGTAACCGGAGTCAGCGTGTGTTTCTCGAATCATGAACTACCCGACGGCGGCGATCGATCAACCGCCTTGCCGTTGCAATACGAGCGCCTTGGCCAAAACCTGGCGGTCCGCGCCTTGAGGCAGGACGGCCAGCACATAATCAGCATAGTGCAGATTATACTCGGCCTGAACCTTGAGAAAGGCCAGCGTCTCCAGCAACTGGGCCCGGATGGCATCGAGCGGTTCGTTGATAATCGTCGCACCTTGCTCGTAACGAGCGACCGCCGCCGCACGGACCAGGTCCGCCTTGACCACGGCGGCCGATTCCTGCTCCAACGCCTCATAAAGCGCGGTCGTCATGGTCGCCAGGCGTCGAACCTGCGATGATTGCTGAATTTCCTCCGGCTGACGATCCAGCTTCATCAGGTAGCGGCCGGCATGGGGCGCGGTGCTGGGCAACGGCCAGACGCCCAGCAGCGGGCGGCCGCCCAGGCGCCCCAGCGTGAATTGTCCGATCCGCAGGTCGATTTCCGCATCGACCAGGTCCGCCTCGGCGGCGCGTTGGGCCGCCTTGAGCCGCAGCATGGCTTCCGCTCCGTCGGCGTGCGAACGCCAGTGCAGCGCCGCGGGATCCAGGGCCTGAAACTGTTCCGCCTGCTGGGCGACGGCATGAAACCGTGCGGCGCGATGGCAAGTCTGCCAGTAGGCCTCAATCATGGTGCGATGATCGGACGTGATCCAGGACAGGCACTCGGCCAGGCTCGCCGGCGCGCCCGAATCGGCGGGCAATTGACGGGCCCAATGCAGCGCCGTGCCAAGCTCCTGGGTACGGTGCGGCGGCTTCAGATCAACCAGGGCCGGGTAGAGGCCGGTCGGCGCATCGCCGCCCACCGTTTGCAGCAAGTCCAGCGGCGGCTTGCGCGTGGAGAACGGATTCATCGGGCCCCGGCCTCGAGGGCGTCCGGCTTGCTTTTCTGACGGATTGATGGCCTTCACAGGTTCGCCGCTCGCGCCGCGCGGCACATTTGGTGCGTCGGGCTCTCCCGCCGGCGTCGGTTCGGACGCCGGCCCTTCCGTCTCCTCCGCCTGCCGGGGCTCGTTTGCTCCTTGTGGTTCATCGGCGCGCTGCGGGCCGGTCAGCCCGCGCAGCTCGAGCGAGTCGTGCGGTTCAAGTTCTCGCGGGGCCGCCTTGGATGCCTCCTGGGGCGGGTCATCGGGTCCTGAAGAGCGGATGCGAGCGGGAATTGGTTGATCGAAGCCGGCGCGGCGAACGCCGTCCGGCTGTTCGGCCATCGTCGGCTCGTTGGCGCCGTGGCCGGGCTCCGAACCCGCAGGCGCGATCAGCATGCCCACCAGTTTCTCGTTGGCCAATCCCGGCGGCGCGATGCTCAGTGCGTACTCGGCGATATCGCGGTTATAGTCGCGGACCGCCTCGATAAACGCTCGCTGCTGCCGCGCCAATTCGTCGATGCTCTCCAGCGCAATCGTTACGTCGGCGCGCCCTTCGGCGAAAGCGTCGAAGTCGCCTTCCGCGGCGTGCGCGGCCGCGGTCGCGGCGGCGGCTCGCATTTCAATCGAGCGATGCCTGAGCGGCAACGAGCGGTCGAGCAGCACGGCGCGCGCCGGCGGGGCGACGTTTCTGTAGACGGCGTCGAATCGCGTGTTGTAGCCGCTGGCCAAGGGAGCATCGGCCGGCAACGGCAATTTGTCGCTTGCCGGCCAACGCGAGGCTTCGGCCAGAGCATATTGATTGGCGAGTACGTCGGCTTCCGCTTCTCGCAGCCGGGCCTCGGCCGAGGAAATCCTCGCATCGACCAGCGGGTCCACGGCCGCCTGGCCGGTCGCGTCGGCCGGCGGCACAAGTTGCCGCAGGCGGTGAAAGCGATCGGCCGCAATGCGGTATGCCGCCACGGAGGCCGCCAACTGCCAATAGGTCTGCGTGACTTCGATCTGCTGCCGGCGATCGGCCAGCCGCGACATCAGCTCGACCAGCGGCGTGGCGACGCCCGGCAGCGCCAAGCCTTCGGACGCAGCGAGCGCACGCACCAGTTCATCGGCTTCGCCCGCCTTGAGCGGCGGCGACTTGACCGGCGCCAAGGGAGACAGGCCTGCGGAGTCTGCCGGCCGTTTTGCCGGCGGTTTTGCCGGGCCCTGGTTCGTCTCGCCGGCGCTGTGCTTCGACGACTCCGGCCGCCTGGCGGCCGGCTGGGCGCCGGGCGCGCCGAGCATATCGGGACCGCCTGCCGCATTGATCTGGCGCGCTTCGGCTTCCGTTTCTTCCAGTTCCGATGCTCGCGGTTGCGCCGCAGCGGCGCCGCTGAACGGGTATTCCTTGTAGCGGTCGGTTCGAGCGGGCTTGTTGCCCGGCGCGGTTCGAGATTGGCTTGCGACGCCCGCCGTTTCGATTCCACTTACGGCAGCCGCCGACGGCGAGTCGCCCCCAGGGTTCTCCGCACACAGCACGCAGCAGAGTAGTAAAGAGGACATCTCCATCCTTGGCGCCTCGCGTTAACGGATTGTCAGTTGATTGGCCGAGCGATGCATCAGGCGACGAATTCCCGCCGCAGCTCCACGCCGGCCAAGGGAATACGCGCGCTGGGAAGGCTTCTCACGGCGGCCGGCTCTCGCCTGCTACGCCGAATCTAATAAGATGTAAGGGTGACAAGTCTGGTTGCCAGAGTCAACTCAAAAGCCCCAAGCATGAACCGACGCGACGCACTTTCGGCTCTCGCCCTCGTGGCGCTGGGCGGCATTTCGCTGGCCGCCGGCGCGCAGGCGATCTGGATTGAATGTTCGTCCCGGCGTACGTTCGATCGGGCCGAATTGGTCGCGTGGCTCACGGAGCGAGACCTGGCTTCGGTCCCGCGAGCCGTCAAGTTGAGGCTGGCGCGGCAGTTCGAGCAGGATTTTGCCGCCGGGCACGACTGGAAACTGGAGTTGAGCCAACTCGACGACGCCCGGCGCGAGCGGCTGGTCAATAACTACGCCGAGCTGTCGCAAGCCTGGTTTCTGGACAAGGTCGATCGTTACTTTGCCTTGCAGGAACCGGCGCGCACCGAGTATCTCGACAGCCAGATCGATGCCATTTCTCGCTGGCCCGTCTTTGACCAGGGCGAATTTCAACGCGGCCCCTTGCTGAGAAGCGCCGATCTTAGCCGGCAATTGCCGCGTTTGCAGGCCCGCTTCACGACGCTCCGGCCGGACGAACAGCAGCGCGTGCAGCAGTTTGTCGGGGCCGTCTATCTGCGCTGGCTGGCGCGAGGCTTCCGGCAACTGATTCCCCTATCGCCAGGCGAAAGTTGAGCTGAACTGTCGCCGCGCAGAAATTGATGGCGCGTCGGAAGGCCGGACTTCAACTCGGCCACAATTCCTCCGCCAGGTTTTCGCAATCGAGCCGATCTTGCTGGTGCCAGAGCGGCAGACCGCGCCGGATGCGTTCGGCCAATACGGCCAGCTTTTCTTTTGATCCCGGCAAGGCCTGCGTGGCGTCGAACTGATTGCCGTCCGCGTCGCCGGGCTCAAAATCCCAGAGTCCCATCTTGATCGCGTCCAAGACCGAATTCGGCACGAGTTCCTCCTTTTGCAGCTTAGCGCGGCAGGAGAAGTCTGGCGCTCGCTCGAAGTCTGCGGCAACCTCGCCGAGCATCCAGTCCCTGGGCCGCACGACACCCCCCATGATCTGGCGACAGAGTTGGAATAGCTGCGAGTATTTGGGGCTTTGCAGGAAAAGTCAAGCAAATGGCGAAGGATCTGAAATCTGTTGCGCCGAGCCGCGCAACCGCTCGACCCACTGCCTCAGTTTTTGACCGTCGAGCGGACCGCTGCGACCGCCGCGGCAGACGGCGCCGCGCACCGCGACATAGTCCGGCTGCAACGGCAAGACCTGCGGCAACGAGGCTTGCGAAAGCGAGCCTGCCAATACGTTCAGCAGGCCCGCGCGGCGGATTTCCGCCGTGAAGCTTTGCAGTTGCGGCAGCGGAAAATGGTGCAGTAGATCGCCGTGCGCTTTGCCCGCGGTGTCGATCAACACGGCTCGGCAGGCGAGCGCGGCTGCGTGCGCCAGGATCTCTTCGGGCGCCGGAGCATCCGCCTGCCGCCAATCGGCATACACCACAGCCACCGGGGCGACGCCTGCGGGCAAGCGTTCAATCCACCGCGCCCAGCGCCGCGACCAGTCGCTTGCGCGCGCACAGCCCGCCAGCCCGAGCTTGGCGTAAGCAAAGCCGCCCGGGCCGCCGTACGACAATCGCAGCGGCTCCGCCTCGAAGTCTTCGATCTCTTGCAACTCGCCCGCCGCCATGCTCAGCGGCGCCCGTCCGCCGATTGCGGCGATGACGTCGGCCGCGGTTTGCGCATCGACCGGGCCGAGCGAACCGCGGGCGGGTTCTTTCAAGTCGATCAGGTCGACGCCGGCTGCAAGCGCTTCGCAAGCCTCATCGACCGAACGCACGCTGACCAGCAAGCGCGTCATGAAGCAACCTGGGCGTCTCGAAGTTGGCGCTTCACCTCGTCCAACCGGGCGTTGAGGCGATTGACGAGATCGACCGAGAGCGGCTCGCACCAGGCGCCGCGAATGGTGATGTAATGGCCGCACCAGTAGCCCAGCATCGGTTTCACTTCAACCTGGGCCCACTCTTCGGCGCGCTCGGCAAGGCGAATCACCAGCGTTGACGCCTCCGTCTCCGCCTGGCGTTTGCCCGGCAGGAAGCTGGGGCCTTGGCCCAGCAGGAACCCTTCGACGATCTCGAGCGGAACGCGAATCGGCGCTCCCGAGCGCAGGTAGACCAGCAGCTTGCCTGACTGGTAAGCCAGGCGGGGCCGCTGCGCCTGCCAGGCCAGGCTCGCCAGCGCCAGCAGCGAAGCGGCGGCCAGCCCCCAGCCCAGCCAGCGAGCGGCCGTCAGTCCGGCAAAGCCCAGCCAGCCTGCGCCAATCGCCATGCCCAGGCAGGCAAGCGCCGCCGGCAATACGGCGCCTAACGCAAGAATGCGGCGATTGGCGTTCAACCAGACTTCAAACATCGGAACGATTGTAGGGGGTGAAAGCGGATGCGCGGTCGTCTGCCACAGGGTCTGCCCGGCGACGATCGATGCAAGCACGTTGCAGGCCGACCGACCGTTGCGATCGTAGCAAAAACTTAGCAGGCTGGAGAAGGGGGGATAGATTTGCCGAGAAAACTGCAGGAGACCCATTTTCGACGCGCAGCCATTGTGTATAAACCGTAGCTATATGTCAGATTCTCACTCTTCCGCCGGTTCCAGCCGACCTGTCTTGATGGCGATTGTCGCCGTACTGATCGCCTACGGCGCGGCCGCGGCCGTACAATTGCCGCAGATGGCGACGGAAAAAATCCTCGCTGCGCACGGCCAGCATGACGCGCACGGCGCCGCGGAACATGAAGCGGCGGGCGAAGCCGCGCACGACGAACATCGCGAGGCCGCGCACGACGAACATGGCGAGGCGGTTCACGAAGCCCCTGCCGAAGCCGAGGCAGAGGGCGCCGCAGACGCGCATGGCGCCTCGTCGGCGGCGACCAAGGGCGCGCCGCCCCCGGTCTGGATGGTCGTGCCGTTCGCCCTGTTGCTGGGGGCGATCGCCGTGCTGCCGTTGATCCACGCCACGGAACATTGGTGGGAGGAAAACCTGCACAAGTTCTACGTCGCCGCCGCGCTGGGCCTGGTGACGTTGCTGTACTACGGCCTGATGCACCGCGAGCCGATTCAACGGCATTTTCTAGGGCATGCCGTGATCGAACCCTCCGGCGGCGTCTTTGCCTGGGAGCTGGCTTGGACGATTTTCGCCAACGCCATCCTGCAAGAGTTTGTGCCGTTCATTATCTTGCTGTTCAGTCTGTACGCGATCAGCGGCGGCATCCGCATTGAAGGCGACTTGCCCGCCCACCCGCTGACCAACGTGGCCTTCATCGCCATCGGCGGAGTGCTGGCCAGTTTTATCGGCACGACCGGCGCCGCGATGCTGTTGATCCGACCGCTGCTGGAAACCAACAGCGAACGCAAGCACGTGCGGCATACGGTGGTGTTCTTCATCTTCGTCGTCTGCAATTGCGGCGGCTGTTTGCTTCCGCTGGGCGACCCGCCCTTGTTCTTGGGCTATTTGCAGGGGGTCGATTTCCTTTGGACGCTGAGGCTGTGGCAGCCGTGGCTGGTTGTCAACGCGGCCTTGCTGACAATTTATTTCATCTGGGACCGGATCTTCTGCTATCCGCACGAAACGCTCCGCGACGTGCTCCGCGATGAAGCTCGCGTCCGCCCGTTGCGGTTCATGGGCCTGTGGCCCAACGCCCTGCTGCTGCTCGGCGTGGTGCTGTCGGTGGCCTTGCTCGATACGAGCAAAACGCTGCCGGGAACGAACTGGCACCCGTGGCTCTATCTGCGAGAGTGCGTGCTGCTGGGATTGGTCGCGCTGTCGCTGGGACTGGGCAAAGAATCGGTGCGTCGCGAGAATCGCTTCAACTACGTGGCCATCGTCGAAGTGGCCGCGCTGTTCCTGGGCATCTTCATTTGCATGCAGCCGGCTTTGCAGATTCTTGACGTCCGCGGACCCAGCTTGGGCATCAAGACCCCCGCAACGTTCTTCTGGATTACCGGCGGCCTGTCCTCCATGCTGGACAACGCGCCGACCTACCTGGTGTTCTTCGAAACGGCCCGCGCGCTGCACGCCGAGGGTTTCCAATCGATGCCGAAGCTGGGAATTCCGGACGACCTGCTGGTCGCCATCAGCTTGGGCGCCGTGTTCATGGGCGCCAACACGTATATCGGCAATGGTCCGAACTTCATGGTCAAGACGATCGCGGAGAAGTCGGGCGTCCGCATGCCGAGCTTCTTCGGCTACATGGCCTACAGCGGGGCCATTCTGATTCCGCTGTTCATCCTTGTGAATTACCTGTTCCTTTAGTCTGAGCCGGCGCCGCAAAGCGAAAGCAACTTGAGTCAGCAAATCATCACGAGCCCGCGAGAATTCTCCGCCCTTTGCCGCCGGCTGGCGGACGCCGAATCAATCGCCTTCGACACGGAATTCGTCTCGGAAGACACCTACCGCCCGCAGTTATGCCTGGTGCAGGTCGCCTGCAACGACGAACTGGTCGCCATTGATCCGCTGGCGATCGGCGACATCACGGAATTCTGGGAGGTGCTCGCGGCGCCGGGCCACGAGACCATCGTCCACGCCGGGCGAGAGGAATTGAATTTCTGCCTGACCGCCGTCAAGCAGCCGCCTGCGCGATTGTTCGACGTGCAAATTGCCGCCGGCATGATCGGCCTCGACTTTCCGGCGGGCTACGGCAACTTGATTTTCAAGCTGTTAGGCGAAACGCCGCGCAAGGGAGAAACCCGCACGGACTGGCGCCGGCGTCCGTTATCGGACCGGCAAATCGACTACGCGCTGGAAGACGTCCGCCATTTGCACCCGCTGCGGAACAAACTGCACGCGCGGCTTGAAGAGCTCGAGCGTCTGCACTGGTTCGAGACGGAGATGGCGGACTTCCAGGAGGAAGTGGCCAACCTCCGCAATCGGGAACGTTGGCGGAAGGTGACCGGCAGTTCGAACCTTTCCAGCCGCAGCCAGGCGATCGTCCGCGAGCTATGGCTGTGGCGAGAAGGCGAGGCCGAGCGCCGCAACTGCCCGGTCCGCCGCGTGCTGCGAGACGACCTGATTGTGGAAATGGCCAAGCGGCGTTCGGCCGAACCGAAGCAGATCCGCGCCATCCGCGGCATGGATCGCGGCGATTTACAGCGCCATGTGCCGGCTCTTTCCCAGGCGATCGCCAAGGCCCTGGCGGAGCCGGAAGCAACCTGTCCGACGACCGTCCGCCGGGAGGCCAGTCCGCAAATCGCCATGCTCGGCCAGTTTCTATCCTCAGCCTTGAGCAGCATTTGCCGGGCTGCGGAAGTGGCTCCCAGCATGGTCGGCACGCCGAACGACGTGCGTGATCTGATCGCCTATCAGCTTGGCGAGTACGAGTCGAGCGACGGCCAGCCGCCCTCGCTGGCCCAAGGCTGGCGGGCCGAGGTCGTCGGACAACTGCTCGACGACCTGCTGGCTGGCAAAGTCTCCATTCGCATTCGCGATCCAAAATCCGAGCAGCCTCTGGCGTTCGAACGCGAGTAGAATAAGAAAAGACGGCGACGAAGGCCCGCCAAGATCTCGTCACGAAGGGCTAGGCCGTGAACCTCGCGACCTTATACGATGATGGGGCCCAATCTACCGGCCTGCCGATGAACGTCGGTTGATTAGCGCGCAGATGCTGCTTCATCCCCGGTTGAACGCCGGAGAACGGAGAGTGACCATGAGAATCCTCAAGCTGGAAGTTGAAGGCTTTCGCTCCATCAAGTCGCAGTCATGGAGTCCAGGCGACTTGAACGTGCTCATCGGTCCTAACGCCAGCGGCAAGTCCAATTTATTGCGAGCGTTGGAATTGCTGAGCACTGCCGCCCAAGGCGGACTTGGAAGATACGTCCAGCAAGAAGGAGGAATGGAACCGATCGTTTGGGACGGCCGGGCGGATCGTGTGCGACTGCGAGCCCAGATGACTCCCATGGCGTCTTACGAAGACGCTCTAACCTACGAGATTGCGCTCGCACGGCTCGGTAAATCAAGTGCATTTCACATCGACTGCGAAATGCTGGCCAATTTCTCAAGGGTGGAGACAGGTGCAAAGACTGAGCCGTTCAAATTGCTAGAGCGTGATGCGCAGAATGCCGTCGTTTACTCGATGGACTCGAAGCGGCTCGAAGCCCCGCCGGAATCCGTACCCGAAGAAGAAGCCCTGCTCTCAATCGCTGCAGGACCGTTCGCGGCCAACCGCCTGGTGGGCGAGTTTCAGAAGGAATTAGCGGATTGGAAGATTTACCAGGAGTTCCACACCTATCGCGAGTCGCAGATCCGCGCACCCCAGGTGACGCGCGCCGACGCGCAGGTTAGCGCCGATGGTCAGAATCTCGTCTCCGTGCTGCATACCCTTTATATGGGCAGCCGAGAATTCAAAGAAGAAATCAACACGGCGATGCGTTCCGCGTTTGGCGACGATTTTGACGAACTCGTGTTTCCACCGGGCGCGGACCAACGCATTCAGATGCGAATTCGTTGGCGAAGCCTGAAACGAGAGCAATCTGCCGCCGATCTCTCCGACGGCACGCTGCGTTTCTTGCTGCTGCTCGCCGTGCTGGCCAACCCGGCTCCGCCGCCCCTGATCGCAATTGATGAGCCCGAAACCGGATTGCACCCGTCGATGTTCCCCATCGTGGCCGAGTACGCGAGGGATGCAGCCAGCAGGGCGCAGGTGATACTGACGACGCATTCGCCTGAACTTTTGGACTCGTTTGGCGATGATGTGCCGACAACGACGGTCGTCGATCGCATCGACGGGCAGACGAACTTGCGCGTTGTCTCGCGCGACGAACTCTCTTACTGGCTCAAACAGTACACGCTCGGCGAACTCTATCGCTCCAAGGAATTGGAGGCGATGCAGTGAAGTTCATCCTTCTGGTTGAGGGAAGGACGGAAAGGGATGCAGCCGCAGCGTTCCTGAAACGCTGGCTCGACCCTCAATTGAGCCAACCCGTGGGAATTCAAACTGTGCCCTTTGACGGCTATGGGGACTTAGTCCGCAAGATGGCCGTAAAGGCGAGGATGCATCTTGAGGGGCCGAGGCAGGCAGAAATCGTGGCCGTCATTGCTCTCCTGGACCTATATGGCCCGGATTTCTATCCGCCGGACAAGAGCACCGCAGACGAACGTTACACGTGGGGAAAGTCGCATTTTGAAAAGGAAGTCGGCCTGGCCAGGTTCCGCTTGTGCTTCGCAGTGCATGAATTCGAGGCATGGCTGCTCAGCCAACCGGAGATTTTTCCGCGGGAAATCCAGAACGCACTGCCCAACAAGGCATCGCAGCCAGAACGAGTAAATTTCAACGAGCCGCCGGCACAATTGCTTGATCGGATTTACAAGCAGCAAACGAAACGCAATTACAAGAAAACGACCTACGGGAAGCAATTGTTCGCGAAGCTCGATCCCATAGGGGCCGTTGGCAAATGTGCGCGATTGAAGGAAATGCTTGACGAAATGCTGACCTTGGCGAAGGCCGCGGGGTTATGATAAAGCAACTCGCTGCGTGCATCAGAACCTGCCGCGGCGACGTTCTTTGGAAGGCAGGATCTCCAGGCAGGTAGTCCACCAACCGGTGAGCAGGGTTTCTTGAAACTCGCGGGGCAGTCCTTCCGCCTGCATCTCGCGAGCGAGCCGGCGATGTTCGTATTCGACCGGGACGAATTCGACCTGCATGCCGCTCGCCGGCGAGTAATCCAGCATCGTGAACCAGACGTTCGTGCGGCCGTCGTTCTCGGGTCGGCCCAGCACGCCTACGTTGACGAACTGCCTGTTGCCGCTCAATTCTCGCCGCCAACGAATGCCGGTGTGCGTCGCCAGGATCACGTCAGCCCGGTGCTGGTCAGCCAGCTTGCCGAGAAAGTGCGTCGGCGTGGTTGATTCCCAGAGGAACTCGTTCGTTTTGCGAGGGCTGCCGTGGCAGAGCAGCATGCGACAAGGCCCCAGTTCCAGTCGCAGTTCCTTGGGCAGCGTGCGCATCCACTCGCGGTTTTCCGCCGAGGTGTTCGCCGATGTGTAGTCGTAGCTGATCTGGGCGAAGTAATTGTCGCGAGGATCGACGTAACCGCACTGGCAATCGTCCAGCGAGTTGCCCACGGAGTCGTCGTAGTTGCCTTGAATGCAAGTCACGCCCGCGTCTCGCAACAGCGGAAACACGCGATCGGGATGCGGACCGAAGGCGCCCAAGTCTCCCAGGCAATAAATGGCGTCGGCGCCGAGCGCTCGCGCTTGCCGCAGCGCCGCTTCCAGCGCCAGGTAGTTGCTGTAAACCCCGCCGAAACAGGCGATCCGCGCGGCGTTAAGACTCATGCGTTGCGCTCGCTGGAAGCATCCTGGTTGCCTGGAACGCCGCGAGTGGCGCGCAAGCCGGCGACGACGCTGGAGGGATTCGAACAAATCGCTCCATACTGATAGCAGGTCGAGCAGGCGCCGTGTTCGATCGCGAACGGCTGCAGCGCGTCGGCCAGCGAGTCGCCCAGCCGTGCGCGCGGTTCTTCGATCAGGATCGGGCAGACGTGCACGCCGCGGTCCGTCACAATCCGGCTGTGCTCGCAGATCAATTGCGAGGCGTCGAAACCTTGCATCATCTCCGCCGTAACTCGCTCGCTGGCATCGTAACCGCGCGTGCGCTGCGCCTCGGCGCCCAGGTGCAGAGTCGGCAAGATTTTCAACCGCGGCCGATCGCAGCCGACGGCTCGCAGCGCGGCGAGAAAAGCTTCAACGATGGAGGCTTCCTCTGCATCCGGCCAGGTGCGAGCCGCGGTGATGATCGGCAAGAACCCGTGCCGGACCAACTGGGAGACGCCTTGCATGGCCCGCACAAATGTCCCTTCGCCGCGGATCGGATCGTTCGTCTTCGGCGAGACCCCGTCGATCGAGACGCGGAATTCCAGGCTGTACAAGCTCTCTGCTTCGGCGGCGGCCAGCGCCGCGAGCCACTCGTCTTTTAAAATAGTTCCGTTGGTCAACACGGTCGCCGGACCGTAGCGAAGCGTCTCGATCAGGATCTGCGTCATCTGGCGGTGCATGAACGGCTCGCCGCCGGTGAAGTAATACTCCTTGACGCCCAACTCGGCCGATTCGGCCAGGCAGCGCCGGATTTCCTCCAGCGGCAGATACCCGAACGAGTCGTTCTTGGGGCTGCAACTGATAAAGCAGTGACGGCACGTCAGGTTGCAGAACGTGCCGGAGACCTGGAACCAGAGCTGGTCGAGATGCGAGAGCCGAACTTCGGGAGACGAACCGCTCACGCCGAACCTCACGCTTTTCGAGCGGTGACGTAAAGATTCAAGTCGGCTCGGTCGCCGATGAGCGAGAACAATTCGCGGATCTGTTCGCGACCCGTCGAAAGCAGGAACTGAGAATTTCGCCCGTAGCTCTTGGCGCCCAGGACGTAAAAGTCGGGTTCGGGATTGATCAGCGCTTCGGCGCCTGCAGCCGGCTGGTTCAAACAATCGGCCGAAGGGGCCTTCGACAGCGCGGCTGCCAGTTTCATCGGACCGCCGCTGACGTAACACTCATGGATCTGCAGCTCGGCATACAAGCGGTTGTCGGGCCGGAAGCCGACGTTGGCAATGATCCGATCGACTTCGATCTCGCCCGCGTGCCGGCCGGACAAGGCGACCTTGAAGTGCTCTCCGGCGACTTCGATCCGTTCGACGCCGCTCGCCGGCCAATGCGTCACCGGCGCCTGGTTCGCCGCCGCCAAGGCATTGGCCGCCTGGGCCAGTCGATCGCGCTCGGGCAGCGGATCGTCTGCGATCCGCGCGATCGCGCCTGTGCCATCGGGGCGCGGCTCGCTGCGCGTAAGCCAGGTGACGCGCGTATCCGACGAAGACTCCGCCAGTTCGGCCAAGGCGACGACGTTGGTTGCGGCCGAGTAGCCGGCGCCGATCACGAGCGTCCGCCGACCGGCGTACTGTTCGCGCCCGGCGCCCAGCAAATCGGGCAATCCATACTCGATCCGCTCGGCCGCTCCGGTTTCGCCGATCGCCGGGATGCCCGACTGCCCGGCCCAGTTGTGGTTTCCGTACGTGCCTGTCGCGTCGATCACCACGTCGGCGTCGGCGATGCGCTCGGCGCCCGAAGCATCGCGCACCAGAATGCGGAACGGCGCGTTGATCCGCGTTTCTTCGTCGACGACGTCGGTCTTGAGCAGCCCTTCGCGTCCCAGGGCCAGCACTTCGGCGCCGATGTGCAGATGGTCGACGAGCAGATCCGAATGCGCCAGCGGCAGGAAGTACGCCTCGGCCAGCTCGCGCCCGGTAAGCAGCGTGTCGTCGTCGTGCGGGCGCCAGGTTTCGTCTTGCGCCGAGAGCGCCGCGATGCCGAGCGGCGAAACGTTCATCCGCCAAGGGGTGAACAGCCGGACGTGGCCCCAGCGCAGCAAGTTCTCGGCGACTTGTCCGCGCTCGTAAATATCGACGTCGTAACCCAGATACCGGGCGTACAACGCCGCTTCCAAACCGATCGGCCCGGCGCCGAGTACGGCGATCCGGGCGGGAGTATCCACGGCCATTCAACCAACTTTCACTTCGATTTACTCAGTGACGAAACGTAGAGATTCTGCACCCCATTCTGCCGTTTGACCGGGAAGCTGCAAAGGCGCCTGCTGCGCGTTTCAAACTGCCAAGAACACGGAACGAAGAAACAAACCACTAATCGACGCTAATGAACACTCATTGTCCGAGTGCAGAAATGAATCAGTGCAGATTAGTGTAGATTAGCGGTTCCTTTCCGGCTGCTTCTCGGCGCTTGCGGCGTTTGCGCGGGGTTATTCGGCCGTGGCGAGGGCTGCGATGAGCCGCTCGACGTCGTCGTCGTTGGCGTAGGCATGCGGGCTGATGCGCAGCCGGCCGCCGCGGCAACTCAGCAGTACGCCGCGCTGGAGGCAGTGCTTTCGGATGGCTGCCGGATCGCGGCCGGGAAGCTCGAAGGAAACGATCCCGCTGGCATGCGCCGGCTCTCGGCAACTGAGGACTTTGGCGTCCAAGCTTCGCAGCCGCTCGCAGATGTTGTCGGTGATCGCCAGGATTCTCGAGGCGATTCGTTCGGTGGGATAAAAGTCGAGCAGGTCCAGGCTGGCGCCGAGGGCGGTCAGCCCGGGCATGTTGTACGTGCCCCCCTCATAACGGCCGGCGGTCGGCTTGAGCTCCAGCTCGACTCGCTGGAAGTCATAAGCATGAGCAACGCTGTTCCAGCCGATCCCAAGCGGCCGCAGCCGATCGAGGTGCTCGCGCCGCAAATAGAACAGACCGGCGCCTTCGGGGCCCAGCAGCCACTTGTGCCCGTCAGCGGCAAGAAAGTCGACCGGGGTGGCGCTTACGTCGAGTGGAAACACGCCCAGCCCTTGAATGGCGTCGAGAAACAGCAGCGCGCCGCGAGAATGGGCCAGCTCCACGAGCGCATCGACGTCGTTGCGCCACCCGCTGGCGTAACCGACCCAACTGACGGCGATGATCCGCGTGCGAGTGTCGCAGGCTGCGGCCAGCCGGTCGAGCGCCACGCGTCCCTGCTCGACCGGCACGCGGCGAGCTTCGACGCCGCGGCTCGCCAGGTTCATCCAGGGATACACGTTGGAAGGGAATTCATCGGCCGGCAAGACCACATTGTCGCCCGGCTGCCAAGGAAATCCTTCAGCCACCAGGTTGATGCCCTCGGTGGTGTTGCGGATCAGGGCGATCTCGTCCGTGCCGGCCCCGATCAAGTCGGCGCCGCTCTGGCGAACCTCTTCCAACTGGCGAGCCCAGCGGGGCCAATCGGCGCAACCGTTTTCGGCCAGGTCGTTGGCCCATTCGATGAGCGCCCCTCGCGCGGGCGCCGAAAGGGGCGCTACCGCGGCATGGTCGAAGTAGGCCCATTGCTCCGCGCACGGCATCATCCGCCGCAGTTCCATCCAGCCTTCGCGTGGGTCGTCCAGTTCGTTCAACGGTCTACTTTTCCTCCGTAATTCTCCCGTACATTTCCGGGCGGCGATCGGCAAAGCGATCGATCTCGTGTTTGCCGGGCACGCGGATCACGCGTTTGCGACGAGCCAGGGCCGGGTCGATCTCGGCGTAGAGGATGGTTTCTTGCTCGTGGTTTGCCAGCGCCAACACTTCGCCGCTGGGGTTGCAGATCTTGCTTTTGCCGATGAAGCGGAAGCCTCGTTCCGTGCCGACGCGGTTCACGGCCATATAGTACACGTGATTTTCCATCGCCCGCGTGTTGATCACGAAATCGGCCGTGCATTCGGCGCCGGGCGGCCAGTTGGTCGGCAGCACGATCAATTCGGCGCCGTCGAGGGCCATCGCTCGCGATGGTTCGGGAAACGCGCCGTCGTAGCAGATGCTCATGCCGACGCGCACTTCGCCGGCCTGCCAGGTTTCCAAGGCCCGGTCGCCTGGCGTGGTGAACATGTCGACGCCCAGATAAGGCAGGTGCAGCTTGCGGTAACCGCCGATCACGCCTTCCGGCCCGACGAGCGCCGCGGCGTTGAAGATTCGCTCGCCGTCGGCCTCTAAAAGCCCGACGACGGCGAACACGCCCAGTTCGCGGCAGGTTTCCGCCAACTTCAACGTGCTGGGGCCGGGAAGCGGTTCGGCATACGGCCGGGCTTCTTCCAGGCTCTCGAAGCAATAACCGGGCAGTGCGCACTCGGGAAGCACGGTGAGCGCGGCGCCTGCTTTCGCTGTTTCGCGCAACGCGTCGACAATCCGCGCCAGGTTCTGTTCCCGGTCGCGGAAAGCCACATCCATTTGCACGCCCGCGATTTTCATAGCTCACCGACCGTTGGTTGCGGAGATTCTGTTCACAACAAGAGAGTGGATGGGATAGGGGGTGTGCTGCGCACAATCGCACTTGTTCGTTGGCTTGGCGTCACGTCGGTTCTGTCTCGCCACGACGGGGCTCGCCCCCGTCGAGCGATGATTTGCAGCTAGCATGGTTACCTCGCCGAAATACCCGTTGCCATTTCCGCGTTGGGTCGCCGCCGCAGGCGGCGAACAAACGCGGAAATGGAAGGGCTTTCTAGCTGATCAATCAACGCTCCACCGGGACGAGCCCGGTGGTGGCGGAGCGGAATAGGAACAGGCGCGGAATTGCAGACTCGCCGAACGTCAAGGCGTCTCATTTTCGCAGCCCTCGCTCCCAACTCCCTCCTATCTACTCTCTCAGCCAGCGGCTTTCCGCGCGGCTTCCATGGCAATCGCCATGCACTGCTTGAGATCGTCCAAGGGATTGTCCGGATGCTCT